>NZ_BMPF01000003.1:300000-500312 GCF_014647455.2 Halarchaeum grantii
CCGCCTCCATCGTCGGCTCCGTCATGGGCGCGTGGATCCTCCTCAGCCCCGCCGAAGCCGGCGCCGCCTACGGCGGCCTCACCGCCGTCCTCGGATACGCGCTCGGGAGCGCCGTCCCGCTCCTGCTCTTCGTCCCCGTCGCGCGACGCGTGCGCAGCGTCATGCCGGACGGCCACTCGCTCACCGAGTACGTCCGCGCGCGCTTCGGCACCGGCTTCTACCTCTTCGTCCTCGTCGTCTCCGTCTTCTACATGTTCGTCTTCCTCGCCGCCGAGATGACGGGCGTGACCGCCGCGCTCGCGCTCGTCGCCGGCGTTCCGCCGTGGGCGACCGCCGCCGTCATCGGCGGCTTCGTCCTCGCCTACACCGCCTACGGCGGCCTCGTCGCCAGCCTCGTCACCGACACCGTCCAGACCGCCGTCGCGCTCCCACTCCTCGTCGCCGCCGCCGTCGGCGCGCTCTGGCAGGTCGGCGGAACGGGCGCCGTCCACGGCACCGTCGCGCGCGAGACCCCACAGCTCCTCACGCTCACCAATCCGGCGGCCGTCGCGTTCGGCTTCTACGTCGTCTTCGCCGTCCTCGGCGCGAACGTCCTCCATCAGGGGGTCTGGCAGCGCGTCTGGGCCGCCGAGAGTACGACGTCCGTCCAGCGCGCCTTCGGCGTGAGCGCCGTCGCCGTCGTCCCCCTGATACTCCTCGCGGGGCTCTTCGGTGTCGTCGCCGCCGCGCGCGGCCTCGTCGACGGCAACGCCGGCATCTCCTTCTTCCTCGTCGTCAACGACGTCTTCCCGCCGTGGCTCGCGCTCGGCGTCGTCGTTCTCGCCGTCCTCCTCGTCGCCAGCACCGCCGACACCGTACTCAACGCCATCGCGAGCGTCGTCACAGTCGACCTCGCCGAGTTCAGCGATGCCGACGAACGCACACTCACACGCGTCGCGCGCGCCGCCACCGGCCTCGTCGCGCTCGCCGCCGTCGTCGTCGGCGCACAGGGCTACGACGTCCTCACGCTGTTCTTCCTCGCCGACCTGCTCGGCGCCGCGACGTTCGCGCCGTTCGTCCTCGGCCTCTACCTCACCTCGCTCGGCGAACGCGGCGCGCTCACCGCCTCCCTCGGGGGACTCGCCGTCGGCCTCGCGTTCTTCCCCGGCGTCGCCGGCGTCCTCGGAGAAGCCGGTCTCCCCGTCTCGCCCTCGTTCTTCTGGGTGTTCGTCGGCTCCACCGCCGTCTCCGTCGCCGCGACGCTGCTCGCCGCCGCCGTCTCCACCGGGGAGTACGACTTCCGCGCACTCGGCCGCGTCGGCGCGCGCCTCACGGAGGTGAGCGAGCGATGATCTCGGAGCTGGGGTTCGCCGCGCTCGTCTGGGGCTCCGTTGCGCTCACCCTGCTCGTCCTCGCGTACATCCTCGCGACGCTACGCTGAGAGCGCGCCGACGACCCGCTCGCTCGCCCCCGGGACGGCCGCCGCCACGTACGCGACCCGGACGTAGCGCCCGACGTCGCGCACGAGATAGGTGACGGGCACGGGGTCGTCGTAGCTCGCGAGTTCGTCGTCGCTCCGCCGGATCGTCTCCGGGAGCCACCGGAGCCCGAGCGCGTTGAGCCGTGGGTGTCGGCCGCCCCGGGCGCCCGTGAGCGCCGTGACGGCATCGGAGCGGATCGCGACGACGTCCTCGGCGTTCTCGACGGTCGCGTAGTCGCCGCTCTCCACGGCCGCGACGAGCGCGTCGAGCGCGCGCAGGCCCGCGAGCCGGCCGTGGTGCTCGCGGATCGCGCCCGCGACGCGATCCATCTCGCGGTAGTAGCTCGCGTCGGACTGGACGTCGAAGAGGATGTCGTCGAGCGCGCTCCTGACTGCGATGGCGTCGATGTCCGCGTCCACGAGGTCGCTGCCGTGGTCGGCGTCCGAGACGTCGCTCGCGCGCTCCGCGACGGCGTTCGCGAGCGTCGCCTCCGCCGCGTCGAAGGTCCCCGCGTACGACCGCGTCGCGTCGAGCGAGGCGACGAAGCGGTCGTAGAGGTATGCGGCGTCCGCGACCGCGACGCGCGCCGATTCGAGCGCCGCCGCCTCGTCGGCGACGGCGGGCGGCCCGTCCGGGGCGGGGTCCACGAACGACCGGGGCGAGCGGAGCGACCGGATGCTCGTCCGGGCGTTCGCAACGAGGTCCTCGAGTTCGGCGTGCACGAGGAGCGCGCGCACGGCGTCCTCGGGGCTCCCGACGTAGCGCCAGCGCTCCCGGAACGCCCGCACGTCGTCCGCCACCGGCGGGGCGCGCTCGCGGACGTCCGCGCGAGTCAGCGACCCGTCGACCGCGCGCCACCCCGCGCGCGCCGCGGCGGCCGCCCGGCGCGCGTCGCGGAGCGCGTCGAGCGTCCCGGCGTCGGTCGAGGCCGACCCCGCCCGGTCGAGGGCGTCCGTCGCGTCCGCGTAGCGCTCGGCGAGCGCGTCGCGAACCGCGCCGTTCGGCACGTCGTCTCCCGTGAGCGGATGCGGGACGGCGTCGAGGTCGGCGCGCGCGCTCGCCGCCGCGCGGTCGAGGTAGTCCGACGCGACGGCGACGGGGAGCGGCGTGGGGATGGTCGGCAGGTCGCCGCCGAAGTCGTCGAAGGGCGCCGTCTCGACCGTCGGCTCGGTGTCGTCCCCGTCGATGGGGTCGAGGGCGCTACAGCCCGCGAGCGCGCCGAGGCCGACGGCGCCGACGCCCGCGAGGAAGCCGCGTCGGTCGCGGCCCGAATCGGCGTCGCTCATCGCTCGCCCCCGCTCGCGGTGTCGCTCGCGTTTTCGGGGAGCGGGCCGGCGTCGAGCGGGGGGCGCTCCGTCCGGTTCTCGATTTCGCCGGGTCGCGGACTGCAGCCGCGACTGCTCCACGAGGAGCCGTGGCTCGTGACGGCGTCGGGGTCGAGAGCGTCCGGGATGCGAATGAACCACGCGGTCACGTCGTCGGCGTCCGCCTCGCAGGCGTCGGACGCGTCGCGGTAGTAGCTCCCGTAGTCGATGTCGATGCTCGTCGCCGTCCAGTTCACGTAGCAGAGTTCGAGGCGGTGGCACGCGCCGACGGACCGGTGTTCGAGATAGACGGTCTCGGAGCCGTAGTCGGTGGCGTCGAGGAAGTCGCGTGCGGCGCTCGCCTCGACGCCGTCGGCGAAGCGGACGCGCTCGGCCGTCTCGTCGGTGGCGATGAGCGGGCGGCCGACGTAGCGCGGCGGCGACTCGGTGGTCGTCGTCGCGTCGCGCGGGCGGACCCACGCCAGCAGGCCGTTGCCGCTCGCGCGGAGGGTGACGGTATCGGGGTCGGCGAGCGTCGTGCCGGACAGCGACCGGTCTGGTGCGCTCTCTGAGGACGACGAGCTACCGTTACAGCCGGCGAGCGCGCCGAGGCCGACGGCGGCCGCGCTCGCGAGGAACCGTCTGCGCGTGTGGAGGGCCATCTCTGGACGGGGTGACGGAAACCGGGCACAAAAACCCGTCCCTGACTGCGGCGCGCGTTCGTGCGAAGGAGTGTCACGGTCTCACCCAAGGGCTATACGCCGCCTGTCTGAACACCTACCCGTATGGCCGCCATCGAAATACGGTCCCTCCGGAAGCGATTCGGCGACGTCACCGCCCTCCGCGGTATCGACCTCACCGTCGAGGAAGGCGAGGTGTTCGGCTTTCTAGGCCCGAACGGCGCCGGGAAATCCACCACCATCGACGTCGTCCTCGACTACCTCCGTCCCACCGACGGGTCGGTGTCCGTCTTCGGGCACGACGCCCAGACGGAGACGAAACGCGTGCACGAGCGTCTCGGCGTCCTCCCGGACGCCTACGGCCTCACCGGCCACCTCACCGCGCGCCAGCACGTCCAGTTCGCGATCGACTCGAAGGACGCCGACGACCACCCGCTCGAACTCCTCGATCGGGTGGGAATCGCGGAAGCCGCCGATCGGAACGTCGAGGGCTTCTCGAAGGGGATGAAGCAGCGCCTCCTCCTCGCGTGCGCACTCGCCGGGTCGCCCGACCTCCTCATCCTCGACGAACCCTCGACCGGCCTCGACCCGAACGGCGCGCGCCGGATGCGCGAGATCGTCCGCGAGGAAGCCGAGCGCGGCGCGACCGTCTTCTTCTCGAGTCACATCCTCGGGCAGGTCGAGGCCGTCGCCGACCGCGTGGGCATCCTCGCGGACGGCGAAATCGTCGCCGAAGACCACATCGCCGACCTCCGCGACGCCGTCGGCGACGCCGGCGGGACGCTCGTCCTCACGCTCGACCGCGCGCCCACGGAGTCCGAGCTCGCCGCCGTCCGCGGCGTCGACGGCGTCTCCGGTGTCGACGTCCGCGAGAACGCCGTCACCGTCGCGTGCCCGGCCGAGCGGAAGGCCGCGGTCGTCGACGCGATACGCGGGGAGGGCGCGGTGCTCCTCGACATCGAGTCCCGCCAGACCTCGCTGGAGGACCTCTTCGCGACGTACACCGACGGCGCCGAGGGGGAGGTGGAGCGATGAGCTGGCGTGTCGTCGCCGAGCGCGACGCGCGCGACCCGTTCCGCTCGATGAGCGCGCTCGTGCTCTTCGGCCTCTTCGGCCTGCTGTTCGCCGCCGTGGGCTACCTCGCGTCGGGGAGCACGGGCGTCGCCGGCATCCTCGGCTCCGTCGCGAACGGCATCGTCCCGCTCGCCGGCTACGGGATCTGCTACGGCGTCATCGCCGGGAAGCGCGACAGCGGCTCGCTGCGCGTCGTCCTCTCGCTCCCGCACTCCCGGCGCGACATCGTCCTCGGGAGCGCGCTCGGCCGCCTCGCCGTCCTCGCGCTCGCCGTCACCGTCGGGTTCGTCACCGCCGTCCTCGTCTTCCTCGCGGCGGGCGGGGGCGGCATCGACGCGACCGCCGTCCTCCTGACGTGGGCGCTCGCCGTCCTCTTCGCCGCCAGCGTCGTCGGCGTCGGCGTCGGCATCTCGGCGGCCGCGCGGACGGCCGGACGCGCCGTCGCGGGCGTCGCGAGCGCGTACGTCCTCTTCGTCGTCGCGTGGAACTGGATCCCGGGCCTCGTCCGCTACGTCATCGGTGGCTTCCGCTTCCCGACGGGCCCGACGCCGACGTGGGCGACGGTGTTCGCGTACTGTAACCCGGAGCGCGCGTACGCGGTGCTCTCGTCGACGGTCGCGAACCGCGCACCGCCGGTATCGAGCGAGGTGTATACGTCGCCCGGGTTCGCGCTCGCGGTGCTCGTCGCGTGGACGGTCGTTCCGCTCGCGCTCGGCTACCTGCGCTTCGAGCGCGACGACCTCTGAGCGACGCGCCCGCGCGCCGTTTCGACGGAGTTATATCGAACGCGAAAATACGGATGGGTAGCGACTGCTGTAGCAGTGTTCTTCTTGCTCTCGTTCGCGTGTCGTTCGCCCGGCGGCGCGGTGGGTGAGCGCCGCGACGGGTGAGCGGCGCGGAGTGCGCTACTCCTCGGACTCCGTGTGCACGGTGACGTAGCCGTCGAAGTCGAGGAGGATGCGCTGGATCCAGTCGCCGAAGAGGGCCTTCCCGGCGGGCGAGCGGCGCCGGCCGGTGACGAAGATGTGGTCGCAGTCGTAGTCGTCGGCGGCGGAGAGCGTCGCGGTCCCGTAGCCGCCGTCGATGACGCGAACGGCGACCTCGTACTCGACGTCCACGCCGTCGAGGGCGTCAGCGACGTAGTCAGCGAGCGCGCCCTCGGCGGCGTCGATGAACTCCGCCTCGTTGTCGTAGGTGACGCCCTCGATGCCGCCGAGCGCCTCGAACTTCTCGGCGTCCGAGCTGAGGTGGCGTTCGGTGGCGAACGTCAGGACGGTGAGCGGCGCGTCCGCGCCGCGTGCGTGTTCTGCTGCCTCGCGGAGGAGGTTCGAGTGTGCTTCCGACTCTTCGACGACGACGAGTCCTCGATGCATAGTCGGGGGTAACGACTCCCATCTGATAAAACCCACTGTCTATAATTAAAAATAATCATTCTCTTATAGTAACACCATGTCCAGTATTGCATAATTTTTATGTGGTGGGATTATCGTTCGTGAGATAGAGCGATGTCAGCAACACTCCCAGCACTCGCAGCGTTACTAATTGGCGTCGCCGTGGTCGTCCTGCTCCTCGTCGTGTGGGACCTCCCGGCGTTCGTCGGCCTCGTCATCTCCGCGCTCGTCGTCGGAGTCGTGAACGCAGCGCTCCTCCCGGACATCGCGTTCGGCTCGATACCCGGGGACGTCGCGACTGCGTTCGGGAACAACATGGCGGGTATCGGTATCCCCATCCTGATGGCCGCCATCATCGGGAAGTCGATGACCGAATCGGGCGCCGCCAACCGCGTCGTCCGGTCGTTCCAGTCCATCGTCTCGGACAAGAACGCCGACTTCGCGCTCTGGGGGAGTAGCACCATCCTCGCGATCCCGGTGTTCTTCGACAACGTCTTCTACCTCATGGCGCCGCTCGCGCGCTCCATGCGGGCCCGCATCGGCGATAACTACGCGCTCTACATCGCCGTCGTCGGTGGCGGTGGCACGGCCGCGCACGCGTTCGTTCCGCCGACGCCCGGCCCGCTCGCCGTCGCCCAGGAACTCGGACAGGGTACCTCGATCCTCGGTACGACCATCGTCATCGGCCTCGCCGTCGCGATCCCGTCCGCGCTCATCGCCGGCGTCGCCTACGGCCGCTTCATCAACACGCGCATCGACATCCCGCTCCGGGAGTCGATGGGCACCACCGCCGAAGACCTCGAAGAGCAGGCGAAGAAGTCCACGGAGAGCCTCCCCGGCTTCTTCGAGTCCCTGCTCCCGATCTTCGTCGCCGTCGCGTTCATCGCCGCCGGCACGTTCGTCACGACGTTCAAGGACATCTACCCGTCGCTCGCGGCCGTCCAGCCGTTCACGAACTTCATCGGTGACGCGAACTTCGCGCTGACCGTCGCCGCGATGGTCGCCGCGCTCACCTACCTGCGCATGGACGACTTCCCGCGTCAGGTCTGGCAGGACGAACTCACCGAAGCACTCCAGAACGGTGGTAACATCGCCGCGATCACCGCCGCTGGTGGCGCGTTCGGTGCGATGCTCGCCGCCTCCGGCATCGGCATGGTCATCGCTGACGCCCTCAGCGGCGTCGGCATCGGCCTGCTCATCACGGCGTGGCTCATCGCCGCCATCGTCCGCATCGCACAGGGGTCCGCGACCGTCGCGATGATCACCACCGGTGGGATCATGGCGCCGCTCGTCCCCGAGCTCACCGTCCACCCGGCCTACCTCGTCATGGCCATCGGCGCGGGCGGTATCACGACCTCGTGGTACAACGACTCCGGCTTCTGGATCGTCAAGGAGATCGGTGGCCTCACGCAGATGGAGACCCTCAAGACGTGGACGGCGGTCACGTCCATCCTCTCGGTCGCCGCGCTCGTCATCGTCCTCATCTACTCGACGATCCTCCCGCTCGCCTGAGCGACGACGAGACAGCCGCGACCTCCGTTCGACCCGTCGGTCGGCGTCGCACGCGCGACGCTTCTTTTTCGTTCCGCCGCTTCCGGATAGAGTCGTTGAGCGGGTTCCACACCCGAGGATCGTTTCTCGACGCTGATTGCCGCATCACAGCGACGCATAGACGGCTCGCGCGTATCGTTCGAGTCGGGGCGGCACGAAATAGGTTCCGGGAGAAGCGGACAGTATGAGGGAGGACTTTACGCGATTATTCCCGTAATACGTCGGTACAGACGGTGCAGTCGTCCGACGATACCGGCAGAAGCGGCTGCTAGTTGCGGGGTGCGCGCTCAGTCGAGCGCGACCGTCTCGCCCGACTCGGCGGACTCGTGGAGCGCCGCGAGGACGCGCATATCGTAGAGGCCGTGCTCGCCGTCCGCGTAGACCGGCTCGTCGGAGAGGACGCGGTCCGCGAAGTAGTCGAACTCCTCCGTCATCTCGTTCACGTCCTCGGCTTCCGCCGACACCGAATATCCCTCGCGGTCGAGTTCGAGGCGACACTCCATGTGGAACGCCGGCGAGAGCGTGAGCTTCCCCTCGGTGCCGGTGATGGTCAACTCCGTGTCGTCGTAGGCGTTCTGCGTCGCCGTGAACGCCGCGTGCACGCCGCCCTCGTAGACCGCCGTCGCCGTCGAGCGCTCGTCCGGGACGTCCGCGAACGCCTCGTCGTAGGACGCCATCTGCGCCTGCACGCGCACCGGGTCCGCGCCGAGGACGAAGCGCGCCGTGTTGATCGGGTAGATGCCGAGGTCCATCATCGACGTCCCGTAGCCGCTCGCGTCCGGGTCGAGGCGCCACTGGTTCGGGTCGTCGATCAGCGAGAGGATGGGCTGGGAGTTGTTCCCGTACACCTGCACGGGCTCGCCGATGGCGCCCGCCTGCACGAGGTCGCGCGCGCGCCGGACCGCCGGTTCGGTGTGCATCCGGTAGGCGACCATCAGCGGGACGTCGCCGCCCTCGGCGGCCTCGACCATCGCCTCGGCCGTCTCGACGCTCTCCGCCATCGGCTTCTCGCAGAGCACCGCCTTGTCGAGGTCGGCCGCCGTCTCGACGTACGCGCGGTGGTAAGCGTTCGGCGTCGCGATGTAGACGGCGTCGTACTGCTCGGCGAGCGCGCCGTCGTGGAAGTCGTCGCCCGACATCGCGTGCGGGACGTCCGCCTCCTCGGCGTAGCGCTCGGCCTTCTCCACGGAGCGACTGATGAGCACCGACACCTCACAGAGGTCCGTCTCGCGGATCGCCGGGATGGCCTCGTCGACCGTCCACCACCCGAGGCCGACGAGGGCGAACCGGACCGTCCCCTCCGTCGTCGTCTGCCAGTCGCGCTCCGCGAACGAATCGAAGACGTCGTCGAACTCCATAGCGATTAATCCGCAGAGCGGACAATAAATATGTGTGGAACGCCCCGCCTCACTCGGCGAGGAGGCGGTCGAGGACGGCGCGCGCGACCGGGTTCTCGTCGTAGGCGTCGGTCACGCGGAGCGTGCAGACGTCGAGGCGCCCGTCGCCGAGCGAGCGCGAGACGACGGCACCGCCGGGGTTCTCGATCCAGCCCTCGACGTAGCCGACCGACACGTCGTCGGCCACTTCGAGGTCGCTGACGTACGCGTACGGGTAGAGGTCCGCGAACGCCCACCCCGGCACCGCGTCGAGTTCCGGGAGGAGGTCCTGAAAGAGGACGCCCGCACAGAGGTTCCAGCTCTCCTCCTCGGGGAGCGCGGTGTACGTCACGTCATCGACGGGCGCCATCCCGCCCTCCTCGTCCGGGAGCACGACGACGTGTCCGCCGTGCTCGACGAACTCGCGGAGCGTCGCGTCGACGGCGGTGACGACCGAGACGTCGGCGTCGCCGGGGACGTCGGCCGTCGCGTAGCCGTGCTCGGCGAGTACGTCGCCGAGTCCGTCGTCCTCGACGAAGACGGAGACGGGCGGCGCGTCGTGGGCGGCGTCGACCGCGACGTCGCGGCTCGCGGTGCGCTCGCCGTCCGTCACCGAGAGCGTGGCCGTCGTGAGCCCCGGGGCGGCGGGCGCCTCAGCCGTGACGGCGTCCGTGAGACGGGTCTGCTCGTGGGCCGGAACGGCGACGTCGACGGTGCCGGTCTCGCCGAACGCCGACCACTCCAGCGTCGCCTCGTAGGGTTCCGCAGTGTCGTTGGCGACGACGACGTCCGCGCTGACGCGCTCGCCCGCCTCGAAGGCGTGTCGCGACGGCGCGAGGTGGAGCATGACGGGGGCGTTGAGGCGCGCGAAGTCGTCGTGGAAGACCTTCTCCTCGCGCTCGTAGTCGAGGATGCCGTTGAACTCCCACTCGATGTCCGTGAGCTCGGTGATGACGTAGCCGGCGACGCCCTCGTGCTCGCGCATGTCGGCGATGATCGGCTCGACGGACTGGAACTCGCGGCGTTGCCACGCTTCGGCGAACGCGTCGAGCGAGTCGAAGACGTCCGCCGCCGGGCTCTCGGCGAAGCGCTCGCGGACGCCCGCGGGGCGCTTCATCCCCGTGAGGAAGTCGTGGTCGAACCAGTGGGGGTCGCCGCCGTCGCGGCCTTCGAGGCGCGAGACGTCGCAGAGCCCCCACGTCCCGAACTCGGAGACGAGGAGGGGGACGTCGGGGTCGGCGCGGACGTCGCCGTAGTTCTCCTCGGGGTGCTCGACGATGTGGTCGAGTTTCTCGCGCCACGCGCCCACGCGGTCGGGCGCGACGAAGTACTCGTGGTAGTCGTTGAGGTCGGTCGCGACGTGCGCCCACCCCGAGTTGTCGCAGACGAGACGCGTCGCGTCGAGTTCGCGCGCGTCCGCGTAGAACGCCTCGAGGTAGTCCTGCTTCTCCGTGTCCGTCCAGAGCGGCTCCTCGTCGTCGTCGTGGCCGATGCCCCACTCCTCGTTGTAGAGGCTCCACGCGATGACGCTGGGGCGGTTGTAGTCGCGGGCGACCATCGCCTCGAACTGCTCGCGAACCTCGCGCTTCGAGCGCTCGGAGTAGACGGCGGGGTTCGCGGGTTCCTCCCAGACGAGGATGCCGAGGCGGTCGGCGAGGTCGAGGAACGCCGGATGGGCGGGCTTGATGTGCTTGCGCAGGAGGTTGAACCCGAGTTCCTTCGCCGTCCGGATCTCGCGCTCGAACGTCTCGAGGTCGGCGGGCCGGTAGTAGGTGTCCGGGTAGAACGCCTGGTCGAGCGCGCCGCGCATCGTGAACGGCTCGCCGTTGAGGTAGAGCTCACCGTCCTCGCGGGAGACACTGCGCATCCCGAAGGTGTCCGTGTGCTCGTCCAGCGTCTCGCCGCCCGCCGCGAGGCGGACCTCGACGTCGTAGAGCGCCGGGTCGTCGGGCGTCCAGTAGTCGGCGTCCGGGATGGCGAGGTCGAGCGACGCCGTCTCGCCGTCGAGCGCGGCCGACTCGCTCGCGACGGGGGCGCCGGCGTCGTCGACGACGGTGACGTGAACGTCGGTCGGGCTGTCGTCGGACGCGGTGACGGCCACGCGGGCGGTGTCGTCCTCGAGGTCGGGGGTGACGCGGGCGGCCGCGACGCGCGTCTCGGGGACGGTGACGAGGTCGACGGCCTGCCACGGGCCGCTGACGCGCGTGTACCACGGGTCGCCCTGCTTGCCGTGCGGGATCTCCGAGATGTCCTCGGGGTCGCGGACGCGGAGGACGATAGTGTTCTCGCCGGCGGTCAGCGCGTCGGTCACGTCGAGGCCGAAGGGGAGATACCCGCCGGTGTGGTCGCCGACGCGCTCGCCGTTCACCCACACGGTCGCCTCGTAGTCCACGGCGCCGAAGCGGGCGAAGACCCGCTCGTCGCCCGCCGCGAGCGCGTCGGCGTCGAACGTCCGGCGATACCAGCCGACGCCGGTGTACTCGCGGAGGTCCGGTTCCTCCTGCCACGAGTGGGGGACGGAGACGTCGCGGGCGTCCGGCCACGCGGCGTCGGGTTCGTAGAACGCCTCGTCGAGCCCCGCGTCGTCGGGGTCCGTGATGAACGCCCAGCGACCCGAGAGCGTGCGCGTCGCGTCGCGAGCGTGTAGCGCCTCGTTCATTATCAATGGTGTAACTACCGGCGATCCTATTCTATCTTTCGGAGGGCACGAGGGCGGAGGGGCGGGTCCGGCTCAGAGGTCCGCGTGGATGTGGTCGGCGGCCTTGAGCGAGAGCGCCCCGATAGTGACCGTGGGGTTCATCGCGCCGCCCGTCGGGAAGACGCTGCTGGAGGCGATGGAGAGGTTCGAGAGGTCGTGGGTGCGCAAGCGCTCGTCCACCACGCTCTCGCTCGGGTCGGTGCCCATCCGCGTCGTCCCCATCGGGTGGCTCCCCGCCCACGGCTGCGTGGGGTTCGCGGCGTACGTCACCGTCACGCCGAGCTCGTCCATGATGTCGCGCTGGACGTCGAGGGCCTTGCGCGCGGTCTCCACGGCGTGCTCGCCGATCTTCCACGAGACGTCCGGGACCGGGTTCCCGTGGTCGTCCGTCTTCGAGGTGTCGAGCGTCACTCTGCTGTCCTCGCGCGGGAGCTGCTCGACGAGCGCCTCGGTGCCGACGTAGCCGCCGACGCGCGTCGCGAGCGTCGACGCCAACTCGTCGCCCCACGACCCGTCTGAGAGCGCGGCACCGACCGTCGTCGGCCCCGCGTAGTTCAACAGGCCGACGAAGAAGCTCCCCGGCGTCGGCTCCTCGTGGTCGTAGAACTGGTGGGTGACCGACGTGGTGAAGCCGACGCGGTGTTGCTTCGTCGGCTGGTCGAGGCGGCCGCCCATGCCGACGAGCGCGTGCTCCATGAAGTAGCGCCCGACCGCGTCGGAGGTGTTCGCGAGCCCGTTCGGATACTGCTCGGACTCGGAGAGGAGGAGGAGACGCGGCGTCTCGACGGCGCCGCAGGCGATGACGAACTGGCGGGCCTCCTGTCGGTGCTCCGTCCCGTCCGGCGTCGCGTAGACGGCGGCCTCGACCGTCTCGCCCGCGTCGTCGTGCTCGAGGCGCTGCACGGGCACCCGGTCGAGGACGCGCGCGCCCTCCGACTCGGCCTTCCGGATGTGGACGTCGCCGCTGTACTTCGCGCCGGACGGACAGACCGGCATGCACGTCCCGTAGCCGACACAGCCGCTCCGGCCGTCGTAGGACTCGTGGTTGCGGGCCTGTGGCACGGAGTGGAGCGTGATGTCGAGTTCGTCGCAGGCCTCCTCGAACAGCGTGTCCGAGTAGCTCGGCGGGAAGGCGTCCATCGGGAACGCCTCTTCACGCGGCGGCGCGAAGGGGTTGTCCGTGCCGCCGGAGACGCCCATCTCGGCCTCCACGTCCGCGTAGTAGGGGCGGACGTCCTCGTAGTCGAGCGGCCAGTCGACGCCCAGTCCGTAGCGGGAGTCCATCTCGAAGTCCTTCGGGTGGAGGCGCGGCGTGTAGCCGATCCAGTGCAGCGTCGTGCCGCCGACGCCCTTGACGCGCGTGTCGTTGAGCGGGTAGGAGACGCTCCCCGAGGACGTGAACGCGTCGCGCGCGCCGCCCATGTCCCAGACGTCGCTGCGGTCGTGGGCGGGGCGAAGCGAGCGCTCCATCCGACGGATGCGACTCTGGAGGTCGAATCGGGGGCCGGCCTCGAGGACGACGACGTCGTGGCCGCGCTTCGCGAGCGAGTGCGAGAGGAGACCGCCGGCCGGCCCGGCACCGACGACGCAGACGTCGGCGCGCTCGGAGGGCGAGCGGTCGATGGAAGGGGTGTCGTTCGCACTCATAGGCTCGGCTCCTGCTGGTAGGCGCCGAGGCCGCCCGGGTAGCCGGCCGGGTTCTCGGTGCCGGCGATCGCGCCGCCCTTCGGCGAGGAGAACAGCGCGTAGAGGAGGTCGTTGACGAGGTAGTACCGGACGCGCTGGCGGTCGTTCCCGTCGGGGTCGGGGTCGGCGTGTCGCTGGCCGAGCGCGCGCAGGACGTCGTCGCGTTCCTCGACGGAGAGGTGGCGGAACGCGGCACCGGCCTCCGCCTCCGCGCGCGAGTCGAGGACGGCGACGGCGTCCACCACCTGCGAGCGGTGCGCGTCGTCGTCCTCGAAGCGACCAGTGGCGTACGTCTCGACGAACTCGGCGGTGCCCTCGACCGAGGAGGGGTAGAGGACGTCGGCGAGCGAGACGAGCGTGCCGATCGGTTCGTCGGGCGTCGGTTCCCCGCCCCCGTCAGGGGGACGGTCGTCGGAGACGGTGTAGACGGCGGCGCCCCCGACACCGATTCCGGCGGCCGCGAGGGCAGCGATGGCGTCGCGACGCGATAACTCCATGATTATTCATACGGTTAGAGGAACTTAACGTCTCCGTCGCCCCGCCAGTGCGAGGATTCCCGGAATGTGTCACCGTAACAATGGAGAACAATTATGTACTATCCGACGAAGGATATAGTGGAAACCATGAGCGAAGTCGGATTTAACCACGTCAAGAAGATGTACGACGGCGACATCGTCGCCGTCGAGGACTTCAGCCTCGACATCGAGGACGGCGAGTTCGTCACGATCGTCGGCCCGTCCGGGTCCGGGAAGTCCACGCTCCTCCGAATGCTCGCGGGACTCGAGGACATCACCGGCGGCGAGATCACCATCGGTGACCGCGTCGTGAACGACATCGCCGCACAGGACCGGAACGTCGCGATGGTGTTCCAGAACTACGCGCTCTACCCGCACATGACCGTGCGGAAGAACATGTCGTACGGGCTGAAGCTTACGTCCGACCTCGACGACGAGGAGATCACCAAGCGCGTCGAGGACGCCGCCGAGATGATGGGGATCGAGGACCAGCTCGAGAAGAAGCCGGCCTCCCTCTCCGGCGGCCAACAGCAGCGCGTCGCGACCGGCCGCGCCATCGTCCGTGACCCCGACGTCTTCCTCATGGACGAGCCGCTCAGCAACCTCGACGCGAAGCTGCGCGCGCACATGCGCATCGAGCTCCAGCGCATCCAGGACGACCTCGAGACGACGACGGTCTACGTCACGCACGACCAGGAGGAAGCGCTCACGATGAGCGACCGCGTCGTCATCCTCGACCAGGGCGAACTCCAGCAGGTCGGCACGCCCGCAGAGGTGTTCGACGAGCCCGCGAACCTCTTCGTCGCCGACTTCATCGGCTCGCCGTCGATGAACTTCTTCGACGTCGAACTCGTCGGGAACCGCCTCGAGGGCGAGGCGTTCTCCTACGAGGTGTCCTCGGGTGTCGCCGAGCGCATCGAGGAGCGGCGCACCGACGACGAACTCGTCCTCGGCATCCGCCCCGAGCACATCCACTTCGCGGAGCCCGATTCCGTCAACGCCATCGGCGCGATGCTCGACGTCCACGAACCCGTCGGCGACGACAACTACTTCTACCTCCGAGCGGGCGACACCGAGTTCACCATGCGCATCATGGGCGACCACGCACACGACGAGGGCGACGAACTCACCGTCTCCTTCGACGAGGAGAAGATGCACGTCTTCGACAAGGCGAGCGGCGAGAACATCATGACGGACACGGGGACGCCCGTCTCCACGAGGTCCAGCGAGCAAGTGACACAGCAGACGTAACGTATCGCGACGGCCTCGCTCTTTCTTCCGTCCCGTCTCAGTTTCGCCGTGATTCCGCGTACGGCGAGGACGCGTCCTCGGGCTGCTCGGTCACCGGCCCCAGTAGCACCTCGAGGTGGAACGAAAAGGCGATGCCGGCGAAGACGAGGGCGAACGCGACCGTCAGCAGGCCCGTGACGATCGCGACGAGGAGCGTCCCCATCGCCACCATCACCGCCGAGATGGCGTTCTGCCCCGTCCAGCGGACGGCCGACCTGAGCTCGGGTTCAAGGTCGCCGCCGTTCGCGAGCCCAACGAACGTCGGGACGAGGAGGAGCCACGCGTACGCGGCGACGTAGGTCGTGACGACGGCGAGTGCGAGCGTCAGCGCCGAGCGCGACGCCACGTACTGCCGGGCGTAGAGGACCGAGATGCCGAGGAAGACGGCGGGGACCCCGGTCAGCAGGACGGCAGAGAGGCCGTGGCGCCGGAGCGTCGCGCGAACGTGCGAACGGTCGATACTGTACCCCTCCCTGAGCGACTGGATCGCGGCGTACGCGGCGAGCGTCGCCGGTCCGAGCGTGACGACCGGGAGGGAGCAGAGGAACCAGAGCAGGCTCACGAGGATGAGTCGCGGGCCGTTTTCGTAGAAGAACCCCACCGCGTCGAAGAAGGACCGGTAGACCGTCTTCGTGTCGACTGATCTCATTACGCTAGCTGTACGGGCGCGCCAGTAAGTAGGTTACCCTCGTGAACGACGCCGGTCGGCGTCGCGCCGGGGTGACGAGGGCGTTACGTCACGCCCTGCATCTCCACGGCGGACATCAGCTGCTCCTGTAGGAGGAGGAACAGGATGAACAGCGGCCCCGACGCGATGACGGCGGACGCCATCGTGACGGACGGCTGGTAGGTGAAGTTGTCCCGGAGGACGACGATCCCGATCGGGAGGGTGTACATCGCCTGATCCTGGAGCACGATGAGCGGCCAGAGGAACTGGTTCCAGCTCCAGACGAACATGAACAGCGCGAGCGCGGAGAGGATCGACCGCGAGAGCGGGAGGATCATCCGCGTGTAGATCCGCCAGTTCGAGAAGCCATCGAGCTGGGCGGCCTCCTGAATCTCGTAGGGGATCTCCCGGAAGAACTGCGCCAGGAGGAAGACGCCGAGCGGCCCGGCCGCGAACGGCAGGATGACCGCGAGGTAGTTGCTGAGCAGCCCGAGGTCAGAGATGAGGATGTACAGCGGGATGATGTTCACGAAGCCCGGAACCATGAAGCTCGCGATGATGAGCCCGAGCACGTAGCGCTGGCCCGGCCAGTCGAGGCGGGTCAGCGCGAACGCGATCATCGAGTCGACGATCAACACGAGCAGCGTCGTGGTCGACGCGATGAGCAGCGTGTTGAACGCCCAGCCGATGATGAGCGAATCGGCGAGTAGGCCCGCGTACGCGTGCAGCGAGACCGGGTCCGGGATCCAGTTCATCCCCGCCGCGATGGCGCCCTCCGGCGTCTTGAGCGACGTCGAGATCATGTACATGTACGGCATGAGGAACAGCAGCGCCGCACCGTACATGACGGCGTGTACGAGCACACTCCGCGCGGAGACTTCTCCGGGGAGGAGCGATTCGAGACGGGTGGTGGTTGCGTTACTCATTGTCGCCTCCGATGAGGTAGTAGTTCAGGATGGACACGACGACGAGGATCGCCGTCAGGACGTAGCCGATGGTCGCGGCGTAGCCGAAGTTCTGCTGGTTGAACGCAGCCTCGTAGAGGTACATCACCAGCGTCGTGGTCGACTGCCCCGGGCCGCCGGACGTCATGACGTACGGCTGGCCGTACACCTGGAACGCCCAGATGAGGTTGATGACGACGACGAAGAAGATCGCGTGACGCATCTGCGGGACGGTGACGTCCCGGAACATGCGCCACGTCCCCGCGCCGTCGAGTTTCGCGGCCTCGTAGAGGTACTCCGGCACGCTCTGGCGGGCGGCGAGCAGGATGACGAAACTGAACCCGACGAGCCACCAGACCGTCGTGATCGCGATGGACGGCATCGCGAAGACGTACGACTGGAGCCACTGCGGCGGGTTGGACATGACGAGTCCGAGGTAGTAGTTGATGACGCCGTACTGTGTCGAGTAGAGGTTCGTCCAGACGACGGCCGCGACGGACACCGTCAGGATGTACGGGCTGAAGAAAATCGCCCGGAGCACGCCCCGTCCCCGGATGTCCCTATTGACGCCGAGGGCGAGGCCGAGGCCGACGATGACGATCGACGGAACGGTGAGCAGCGAGAAGTACAGCGTGTTCCCGAGCGCGTTCCAGAACTGCGGGTCGCCGAGCAGGTGGGTGTAGTTCCCGATCCCGATGAACTCGGAGCGCGAGGGGAAGAACGCGTTCCACTCGAAGAGGCTCATGTAGCCGCCCATCAGGAGCGGGTAGAGCAGGAACACCCCGAAGAGGACGAGGTACGGGAGCGAGAAGAGAATCCCCTCGACGAGCTCCTTGCGCGAGCGACTGACGTTCGAGAGAACCCCCTCACCTCCTTTGAAACGGTCGATAGCTGACATAGTGAAATCGTGAGAGAGTGGTTACTGGATGGTGGACGTCCAGTTATCGACGCCGTTCTGGATGGCTTGGTCCACCGAGATGTTCTGCGAGTACGCGTCGGTGATCCACGTCCAGTTGCTGGTGTCGTAGAGGTTCGCACTCTCGGGCTGCGGCCAGTAGGCGAGTTGGCCGTCCTCCGCCATCTCCTTGAACGGCTTCAGCGTCTTGTTCCAGATGTCGGATTCCGGGAGGGCGTCCCCGTTCAGGATGGGGCTGTAGGCCGGGAGGTGGCCCGCTTCCGAGCCCCACGAGGGGTTCTCCTGGGTGATCCACTCCGCGGCGGCGACGGAGGTCTCGATCCGCTCTTGACTGGCGTTGGACTTCTGCGGGACGATGATGGTGTGACTGTCCGCGGTGGTGCGCAGTTGGTCGGCGTCGGGGAAGACGCGCGGCTTGTCGAAGCCCCACTCGAAGTCCTGTTCGCGCATGACGTTCACGTACCACGTTCCGTTGACCGTCATCGCGACGGAGCCGTTCCGGAAGCTCTGCGCGACGCGGTCGGCCGAGATGTCGGGGGTGTCCCAGTTGCGCTCGCCGGAGACGCTCGCGAGGAAGTCGAGGGAGTTGGTCCCGGCTTCGTCGCCGAAGACCGCCTCCGTCATGTCGTCGTTGAACATCTGTCCGCCGTACTGGTTGAGACCCATGAACCACTGACGGAACCCACCGCCACCGCCCCAGTACGGGTCGGGGCTGAACGGCTTCGCGTCCGTGTTCTCGAGGATGGCGTTACAGGCCTCCTCGAACTGCTGGAAGTTCTCGATCGGCGGCTCGACGCCGGCTTCGTTGAGGATGTCGACGTTGTAGTAGAGGCCGACCGGGTGGGAGTCCATCGGCACCGCGTACGTGCCGCCGTCGATCTGGCAGGCGCCGAGGATCTGATCGACGTAGTCGTTCGAGGAGAGCATCCCGCTGATGTCGTTCAGCGTCGGCTTGAACCGGCGGAGGTAGGACGCGTGCGAGATGGCGAGGTCCGGCGGCGACCCGCCGGTCATCGCGGTGTACAGACGGTTGTAGTGCTCCTCCCACGGCGTCCGCTGGCGGTTGATGGTGACGTCCTCGCCGAGCGGGCGTTCCTCGTTGAACTTGTCGATGATGGACTTCATGACCTCACCGTCACCACCACCGAACAGGGTCCAGTAGCTCAGCTCCATCCCGCTACCGCCGCCACCGCCGCCACCGCCGCCACCGCCGGTTAGTCCCGAACAGCCGGCGAGGCCGACGGCTCCCGCGACGCCCGCCGCCTGGAGGAACCGTCGTCGGCCGGTTCGTTCGTTCGATGCCTGTCGCTGGTCGGTATGCGTGTCCGCACTCCCCACTGTGTTGTCCGACATCACACTCAAACAAGACCACCTATTCATAATAAATGTTCCCCAAGAACCTGTGACACAGGCGACGAATTATAAGTTGGAAAACGTAACGTTACATCATTGCATACACTGTGTTTCGCTTCGGTGAACCCGGCGTCTTTACACCTATACTCCTGTTCCTGATTTCGCGGTGGCTACGGAAGTGAGGGAGTCGACTACTCCTCCTGTTGCCCCCGACCGCTCCGCTCCGACTTGCCGGGTTGGGAGTCCGCCCCGTCCCGCCCCTTCCGGCGGCCGGGTTTCCGCTCGTTCTCTATCGGGATGTCCTCGACGCCGTCGAGGCCGGGCCAGACGCCGTTGTCGCCGATGACGTCGGCGCGCCCCCGATCACCGTCGACGTAGAGACGCGCGACCGAGGCCGGCCCGAGCGAGAGCGCGAGCGTGCCGTCCGAGCCGACTTCCCGCACGACGTGCTCGACCGTGTAGTTCGTCGGCTCGTCCCACGACATCGGGAGGGCGTGCGGAAGCGGGCGCTCCGACGCCGACGGCGCGAGCTGGACGAGTTCGACCGCGCAGTCCGCGTAGCGCTCGCCGAGCTCGACCGACACCTCGCTGTCCGTCCGGAGGTTGCGGTTCGTGAGGAAGACCGCGAGTTCGCGGCCGCGACGCGCCTGCATCGCGGCGGCGTCCACGTACGGGACGTCCGACATCGGCTCGATGCGCGGGCCCGTGTCCGGGAGGTCGCGACTCGCGCCGGTCGTCTCGACGCCGACCGAGTTCCACTCGGTATCCCCCTCGAAGACCGCCGAGTAGAGGCCCGTGACCGACCCGTCGGGCCGGAGCGGGTTCGGATCCGGCGGGTAGTCGTCCGTCTTCACGGGCACCCACGACTTCGTCGGCACCCACGTCTGCGAGACCCACTCGACGGTGTCCGGCTGGCGAATCGCGGCGTTCAGCGCGCCCGCGACGTACGACGCGCCCGGCATCGTCTCCGGACCGGGGTAGGGCGCGCCCGACGCGACCGTCGGGAAGATGCCGAGCTCGCTGAGGTTGAGGTAGAAGTCGTCGTACCCCTTCTCGTCCGCGAGGTCGCCGAGACCGGCGAGCTGGTCGCCGAGTTGGGTCGCCGCCATCACCATCACCTCGTTGTAGTCCCAGTCGTCCGCGTCGTGTTCGGCCTTCCACGACTCGACGGCGTCCGCGTCGTCGAGTCCCCACTGGTAGCGGTGGATGTTCAGCCCGTCGAGGAGGTCGGGGTCGAGTTCCTCGAGGAGCGTCTCGTTCCACGGGTTGTCCGCGTGCGCGGCCTCCCCCGGGTCCCACCCGCTCGCGATGACGGTGATGTCGTCGTCGACGTCGCGCATCGCCTCCGAGTAGGCGTCGAAGCCGATGCGCTCCTCGGAGCCGGTGGCGTACTCGCCCGCGTCACTGGTGTGGCCCCACTGCCAGTCGCCCCAGACCTCGTTGCCGACGCCCCAGTGCTCGACGCCCCACGGCTCGGAGCGGCCGTGGTCGGCGCGTAGCGACCCCATCTCGGTGTCGGCGTCGGCGTTGACGTACGCCACCCAGTCGGCGGCGTCCTCGGGGAGTATCTGGCGCTCGGCCGCCCACTCGGGCGGGTTGTCCCACCAGCCGACGGTGATCTCGGGCGTGAGGTCCGCGACCTCGCAGAGTTCAAGGTACTCGGCGGTGCCGAAGAAGTTGGGCTGCATCCCCTGCCACGCGTGGTTGAAGCGCGGCGTCCGCTCCGCGAGCGGGCCGATGCCGTCGCGCCAGTTGTACTGACTCGTGACGTTCCCGCCCGGCCACTTCAGCCACGTCCCGTTCTGCTCCGCGAGCAGCTCGACCGTGTACGGGTTGAACTTGCCGTTGACGGCGTCGTCGGCGGCGAGTTCGACGAAGTCGACGTCGAAGTGGCCGGTCCCCTCGGCGGTGAACGTCACGGCGTACTGGCCGTACGGCGTCTGGACGTCCGCGACGGCGCCGCCGACGTACTGGTCGCCGCTCCGCTCGTCGAGTTCGAGCGTCGGTTCGTGGCGCGTCCACTCCGCCCCGACGCCGAGCCGTTCGGCCGCGAGGACGTCGCCGTCGAGCGTTTCGAGGGCGACGGTGACGGCGTCGACGCTCCCGCGCACGGAGACGCCGAGGTCGTAGCCGAGCGTGCGCTGGTCCGGGAGGACGATGCGCTGTTTCAGGCCGCCGCTCGCGTCGTCGAGCGTGATGCGGGGATAGCCGACGGCGCCGTTCGGGGTCTCCCCGCCGGCGACGTGCTCGCCGTCCGTCCGGTGGGCGACGTCGACGCCGTCGCCGGCGACGCGCTCCCACGGATAGGGCAGCACGTCGTCCCGGTCGATGTCGTAGAAGGTGTCGATGCCGTCGCCGAACCAGTAGTCCGGCACCCGCCAGAACGTGGGGTTCATGGCGTGCAGCGAGTAGACGCCGGGATAGATGGTGGCGTCGCCGTAGTGCTCGTTCAGCCGACCGAAGAGCGTGTCGGGGACGGTCGCCTCGGAGCGCTCGTCGGTATCGACCGAGACGGTGTTCCGAACGGGCGTGCGCGAGTCGGCGTCGTCGGCGGACGCGACGCCGCTCCCCGCGCCGGTGACGGCGCCGGCGGCCAGGAGGGACTGTGTGGCGAGGTACTGGCGTCGGGAAAGGCCGGCGCGCTCGGACTCCGTGCTCTCCTCGTGCGGTGGGTCGGACGACATGTGTTCACAACCATCTCCCGTCAATATAAATAATTAACGTTAATGATTGATGTCGTTTCCGGGACGACTGCATCGAATCGTCGGACGCTCGTTCAGTACGGGGAAACGGGAAGCCAGCGACGGGAGCCGGTAGAGTCGGCCGGTCGGCATAGCTATTTACGGGCCCTCCGTGACACACGAAGGCATGGCCGACCTCCTCCGCCACACGAGCGGTGGCGACGGGACCGCGACCGTCAGTCTCGACCCCGACCGGCGCGCCGACCACGACGTCTCGGACGAGCTCTTCGGGAAGTTCGTCGAGCACCTCTACTCGCCGTGGCGCGTGAAGAACGCCCTCGAAGCCCAGACGCTGTTCAACCCGACCGTCGGCTCGTGGAAGTTCCAGCACGAGACCTACGACGCCGACGGCGGACGCGGCGCCATCCACGACCACGACGAGATCGACGAGCGCATCCGGACGTACGTCGAGACGCACGACCTCCCGGCGGCCGACCGCCTCGAAGCCGCCTATCGGGACGGCTGTGCGTTCTGGTGGTTCCACCACGGCGACGGCGTCCGCACCAGCCCCGACGTCGGCACCGCCGGCGACCGCGCCCAGCGCATCGAAACCGACGGCGCGCACGGGCACGCGGGCATCGCGCAGTGGTGTTACCTCCCGCTCCACCGCACCGAGCGGTTCGAGGGCGACGTCGCGCTCCGCGCCACTGACGAGACGACGGTCCGCCTCGCGGTCCACGAGACGGACGCCGACGGCGCGCTCGGCGACCCCGTCGCCGAGACGACGGTTCGCGCCGGCACGACGATGGCGACCCGCGAGTTCGACCTCGGCGTCGTCGACTACGACTGCGCCGACGACGCCGTCTTCGGCTTCAGCGTCACCACCGACGCGGACGCGAACCTCGTCCTCGACCACGTTCGCTGCTACCCGGACGACCACGTCGAGACCGCCGACCCCGAAGTCGTCGAGTTGCTCCGCGACGCCGACCTCCCCGTCCTCCGATGGCCGGGCGGGAACTTCGTCTCGGGGTACCATTGGCGCGACGGCGTCGGCCCCGTCGAGGAGCGCCCGACGAAACCGAACCCCGCGTGGGACGGCATCGAACCGAACCTCTTCGGGACCGACGAGTTCCTCCGGTTCTGCGAGGCCGTGGGCTGTGAGCCGATGGTGTGCTTGAACGCCGGCGACGGCACGCCCGGCGAGGCCGCGCGCTGGGTCGAGTACTGCAACGGCGACCCCGAGGAGACCGAGATGGGCGCGCTCCGCGCCGCCAACGGCCACCCCGAGCCCTACGACGTCACCTACTGGGAGGTCGGGAACGAGGTCTACGGGCCGTGGCAGGTGACGTGGACGACGCCCGACGGCTACGCGGACCGCCTCGCGCGCTTCCGCGAGGCGATGGCGGCCGTCGACGACGACATCGAGGTGTTCGCCTGCGGGAACCGACTCACCGACTGGAACGACCCCTTCCTCGCGGCGAGCGACGACCTCGACTGGCTCACCGACCACGTGCTCCTCGAAGCGCACGCGGACGCGAGCACCGACCCCGTCGAGCTCTACAACGCTCACACGGGCGTCGCCGAGCAACTCAGCGAGGAGTACGCCGCCGTCCGCGCGGACTGCGAGGACGCCGGCCTCGCGGGGACGCGCCTCGCCATCACCGAACTCCAGTTGTTCACGCGCTTCGACGAGGGCGCTGAAGGCGACGCGATGACCGAGGACGACCTGCCGCGAAACTCCTCCATCACCGAAGCCGTCTTCGACGCGTCCATCGTCACCGCCTGCATCCGCGACGGCTTCGTCCGCATGGTGACCCACTCCGGCGTCGGCAACCACGGCGCGGGCATCCGGAAGACTCGTGAGCGCACGCACGCCGAACCCTGCTACTACGGCCAGCGCCTCGGGCTCTCGCTCGCCGGCGGCACGCCCGTCGGCGTCGACCTCACCTGCGGGACCTTCTCCACGGCGGCGACGTTCGGCGCCGACACCGCGGAGTGGTTCGGCACGCTCGATCCCGTCGAGGACGCACCCGCCGTCGACGCCGTCGCCGTCGACGACCCCGACGGGCACGACGCCGCCGTCCTCCTCGTCCACCGCGACGCCGGCCGCGGCGACGTCGACGTCGAACTCGCCGGCGGCGCGCTCCTCGACGGCCACGGCGAAGTGGCGGTGACAACGCTCGCCGCCGAGGAGATGACCGCCGAGAACACCTACGAGGACCCCGAGCGCGTCACGCCCACGACGGAGACGCACGCCGTCGAGGACGGCGTCGTCTCGCTCACGCTCCCGCGCTACGGCGTCGTCCGCGTCACCGCCGACTGACGCGGCCGGACGCGAGGCTTTTTACTCGCCGCACGCACCCCTTCAAGTATGGCGTACGCCACGGCGACGAAGCTCGACAGAATCGACGCACTCCGCGAGCGGCGCGGCCTCGACGAACTGTGGTTCCTCACCCCGACGAACTACGGGTGGCTGAGCGGCGGGAACCCCATCGTGGACGCGACGAGCGACGTCGGCGTCGCCGCACTCGGCGTCGGCGAGGACGGCGTGCGCGTCCTCGCGCCGAACAACGAGCGCGCGCGCATCCGCGAGGAGGAACTCCCCGGACTCGACGAACACGGTATCGCGCCCGAGACCACCGAGTACGGCTGGGAGTCGCACTCGCTTCGCGAGGCGGTCGCCGCCCACCACCGGGGCGAGGCCGCCGCCGATGTCCCCGTCGCGGGCCTCGACGTCGTGGACGCGACGCCGCTTCGCGCGCCGATGCCGGCGGCGGAGCGCGAGCGCTACCGAGCGGCGTGCGAGGAGACGGCGGCGGCCGTCGAAGCCGTCGCGCGCGACGTGACGCCGGGGACGACGGAGCGGGAGGCGGCCGCCGATCTCGCGCGAGCGCTCCGACGGCGCGGCTTCCGCGCGCCCGTCGTCCTCGTCGGCGGCGACGAGCGCTCACAGCGCCACCGCCACTTCACGCCGACGGACGCCGAGCTCGGCGATTTCGGCCACCTGACCGTCGTCTCGGAGCGCGCCGGCCACGACGTCGCGGTGACGCGGACGGTGGCGTTCGACGCGCCCGCGTGGCTCCGCGAGCGCCACGACGCCGCCTGTCGCGTCGCGGCGACCGCGCTCGCCGCGACCCGCGAGGCCGCAACGGCCGGCGACGTCTTCGACGCGATCGCCGACGCCTACGACGCGCTCGGATACGAGGGCGAGTGGCGCGCGCACCACCAGGGCGGCGCCATCGCGAGCGCGACCCGCGAGTGGACCGCCACGCCGGGAAGCGAAACGCCGATCGAGCGCCCGCTGCCGTACGCGTGGAACCCGACCGTGCAGGGCGCGAAATGCGAGGACACCGCGCTCGTCACCGACGCGGGAGTGGAGGTGGCGACGACGACGGGCGAGTGGCCGACGACGACCTACGAGGCGGTCGGCTACGACGCCCGCGTCGCCTTCCACGACCCGCTCGACCCCTGAGGTTCGACAACCGTCGTATAAACAATTATGTGGTCGTCGAACTAGCTGGCGTGTGTGCAGTACACGTGTACGCGATGTGCGACCGACGTGACGCGACAGAACGGACTCCTCGTCTGCCAGAACTGCGGCTACGCCCCGAAACACGGCGCGGACTAAAAGGAGAAGAGTAGCCCTCAGTCGACCAGTTCGGGACTCTCCCAGTACTCGTGGTCGTCGATCGCCCGGTAGCAGGCGACGCGGTGATTCCCGGCGTCGTCGACGTCCGTGCCCGGCGGTTCTTCCTTGCAGACCTCACGCGCCTCCGGACAGCGCGTGTGGAAGCGACAGCCCTCCGGCGGGTCGCGCGGGTCCGGGATGTCGATCTTGCGAAGCGGCGACTCCGGTTCCTCCTCGGCGTCCGGATTCAGGTTCGGCGCCGCCCACATCAACACCTTCGTGTACGGGTGCTGGGGGTTCTCGATGACCTCGTCTATCGGGCCGATTTCGACGAGCTCGCCGAGGTACATCACGCCGATGCGACCGTCCGCCTTCCCCGTCACGTAGCTCGCGTTCGAGAGGTTGTGGCTGACGAAGAGGTAGGAGGTGTCGAACTGGTCCTGCAGTTCGAGCATCAGGTCCATCATGTCGATGCGGAGGCTCACGTCGAGCGCGCTCACGGCCTCGTCCGCGAGGATGAGGTCCGGGTTCATCAGCAGCGCGCGGATGAGCGCGACGCGCTGGCGCTCGCCGCCCGAGAGCTGGTGCGGATAGCGGTTCGCGTAGTCCTCCGGGGGCTCCATTCCCACGCGGGAGAGCATCTCGTGGACGCGCTCGCGCCGGTCGAAGGCGTCCATGTCGGGTTTCGTGAGCTTCAGCGGCACCATGAGCGAGTGCAACACCGTCTTGTTCGGGTTGAGCGACGCGCCGGGGTCCTGATGGATGATCTGGAGCGCGCGGCGGATGCGCTCGAAGGGGATCTCGACGTCGCCGTCCTTGTCGCGGGCCTCCCAGACGTCCTGCCCGCGGTACGCTATCGAGCCCTCTGTCGGGCGTTGGGTCCCGATCGCCGTCTTCCCGAGCGTCGTCTTCCCGCAACCGGACTCCCCGACGAGCGCGACGACGTCGTTCTCCTCGATGTCGAGGCTGACGCCGTCGACGGCTTTCACGACGTCTTTCTCGCGGGAGAAGATGCCGGACTCGGACTCGAAGTGGACGTGGACGTCGTCGAGCGAGACGACGTGCTCGCCCTCAGTCATTGTACTCTACCTCCTGCAGGTTCAGCGGGATCTCCTCGCGAGTCCGGTCGATGTAGTGGCATTTGGATTGGTGGTCGGCGCTGCCGCCGGCGGACTGGAACGGCGGGTCGTTTTGCACGCAGTTCTCGTCGGAGATCGGACAGCGCGGGTGATACGTACAGCCCACGGGCACGTTCACCGGGTCCGGGCTCTTGCCCTCGATCGGCCGCATCTCCTCGCGCGGCGTGTCGAGGTTCGGCGTCGAGTTGAGGAGCGCGCGCGTGTACGGGTGTTTCGAGTCCGTGAGGACGTCGTAGGCGGGGCCGACCTCGATAAACTCGAAGGCGTAGAGGACGCCGATCCGGTCGGCGAGGTTGGCGACGAGCGGGAGGTCGTGCGTGATGAAGACGATGGTGAGGTCGCGCTCGCGGCCGATCTTCCGGATGAGCTCGATGATGGAGCGCTGCATCAGGAGGTCGAGCGCGGCCGTCGGCTCGTCCATCACGAGCACCTCGGGTTCGAGGAGGAGCGAGAGCGCGAGGAGCGCGCGCTGCTTCATCCCCCCGGAGAGCTCGTGCGGGTAGGACTCGAAGACCTGCTCGGGCTCGAGGTAGAGCTGTGAGAGGAGTTCGTCCGCGTGCTCCATGCCCGCATCGACGTCGCGGCCGTGCGTCTTCAGCGTCTCCTCGAAGTGGTCGCCGATGGTCATCGTCGGGTTGAACGAGCTCATCGCGCCCTGGAAGACCATCGCGATCTGCTCCCAGCGGATCTCCTTGATCTCGGCCTCCGACTGGTCGAGGAGGTCGATGGGCTCGCCCTCTTCGGGGTGGAACATGATCTCCCCGGAGAGCACGCCGGGTTCGGGGACGGCGTCGAGGAGCGCGGACGCGAACATCGACTTCCCGCTCCCGGACTCGCCGACGACCCCGAGGATCTCGCTCCGGTCGACGTCCATGTCGACCGAGTCCATCACCTTGGACTCCCCGCGCTCCATGTCGAACGTGACCGAGGCGTTCCGGACTTCGAAGATCGGATCCGTGACGTCGAACTTGTGTGTGGCTTCAGCGTGCATGAGTTACTTCTCCATCGGCGTGGTGTCGTCGATAGTCTCGGCGTGACGCGCCCTGATGCGTGGGTTGAAGAGCCGCTCGGTCCCCTGCGAGAACAGCACGAGACCGAACGACAGCATGACGATGGTCACCATCGGGAGGACGACCCAGTAGACCGAGTCCCACGAGTAAATCGCGCCGCCCGTCGAGTACGCTCGGTTCAGCATGATCCCCCAGTTGTTGAACGAAACCGGGAGGATACCGAGGTAGTAGAGGGCGACGGACCCGAAGATGACGGCGCGTGCGGTGTTCACGAAGCTAATCAGGACGAACGGCATGATGTTCGGCAGGATGTCGTCGAAGATGATACCGCTGAGCGAGCGCCCCATGATCCGCGACGCCTCGACGTAGGAGTTGTCGCGGAGTTCGAGCACCTGCGAGCGGATGTTCCGCGCGAGACCCGCCCAGCCGTTGATCGAGAGGACGATACCGATCAGGTACGGGCTGCTCGGCTCGAACGTGACGACGATGAGGATGATCAGCGGGAGGCCGGGAATCGTCATCGCGATGTCGACGATGGTCGAGATGACGGCGTCGACCGTCCCGCCCTTGTATCCGGAGACGGTGCCGAGGACGACGGCGATAGCGGTCGCGAAGACCGCACCCGCGAGGATCATCTTCAGCATCGGCGGCGTCGCGTGGACGAGGCTGGCCATCAGGCTCTCGCCGAGGTTGTTCGTCCCCAGCGGGTAGCCCGACGCCTCGAAGATGCCGGCGAGTCGCGGACCGCCGACCTCGGGCGGGTCGACGAGCCTGACGCCGACGGTGCCGACGAAGATGTAGAACAGGATGATGAGCGTCCCGAGTCGCGTCCGCCAGTCGCTCCAGACGACGCGGAACGGAGTCAGGACGTAGCGATCCAGTCGCTCTCGATAGAGGTCCGATTGGGACCGTGCGCTCTCTCGCTCGATACTCGAACCGCCCGTGAACGTATCGTTGGCTTCTGACATGGATGCGCTCGTTAGTACGACTCACCCGACCCCGAGGAGACGCGGGGGTCGACTTTGCTGTAGGTCAGGTCGGCGAACAGGATACAGATGACGACGGCGACCGTGATGGTGATGAAGATACCCATCATGAGCGGGTAGTCCCGCGCGTTGATCGCCGTCAGCAGGTAGTAGCCGAGTCCCGGGTACGCGAAGATCTGTTCGAGAATGACGGAGCCACCGAACATGAACCCGATGGAGATCATGAACTGCGTGTACAGCGGGAGCACGGCGTTGCGGCCGACGTAGCGGGTCGCGATCCGACGCCCGGAGACGCCGCGAAGGTGGGCGACGCGGATGTACTCCTCACCGATCTCCTTGATCGCGTTGCCGCGCATCCCGAGCGAGATACCCCCGAAGCCAGTGATGACGAGCGAGAGGATGGGGAGGATCGAGTGCTCGATGATGCTCCCGATGTACGCCACCGAGAACGAGGCCTCCATGCCGGACGCGACGTTGCCCGAGGCCGGGAGGAGGGAGAGCTGAATCGAGACGACGTAGACGAACAGGAGCGCGGCGATGAAGTACGGCACCGAGTTGAGGAACATCGAGACCACCGTCGAGCCGTTGTCGAACCACGACCCCTCCTTGTACGCCATCACGGCGCCGAGGACGATGCCGATGGCGAACGTGAGGATGATGGAGGTCGTGAGCAAGAAGAGCGTCCACGGGGCGGACTGGAGGATGATGTCCGCGACCGGTTCACCGTACCAGATCGAGCGCCCGAGGTCGCCCTGCGCGAGACTCGAGATGTAGTACCACAACTGCATCCAGATCGGCTCGCCCGGGTGAATGTTCATGTACTCCGCCGCGAGCGACTGGAGCTCGCTCATGCTGATCTGGTTTCCCGTGCGGGACTGCATGAGTTTCGCACGGAGGTAATCGACCGGGCCACCGGGCATCGCCCGGACGAGGAGGAAGGTGAGTACGACCACGGATAAGACCGTGAGAATCGACTGGCCGACTCGCCTGACTATGTATCGCATGGATTACTGTGTGACATCATTATTGTAGTGTCATATAGATTGTGGTCTTTAATGCAAGACGGCGCGGCGATGGCGGTCGGTGACGCCGCGACGGCGCCGTAGACCGGTGAAAAGCGGAGAAGCGTCGCAGTCGTCGCGTCGGCGTTCAGTTGGTCTTCTCGTTCAGTTGGACTTCCCGTTCATGAGGCCCATGCGCGGGAACCACCACTGCGGCCACTTCGCCTGCCACGCGGCGTCGTCCTTGGCGGGCTCCCAGTTCCAGTCATCGCTGGTCATCCACGCGGTGTCGTTGATCTCGAGGATGGGGAGCATCGGGATGAACTGGTTAGCGACCCACGCGAACTCCGTGATCGCCTCCTGGAGGTTCTCCTCGGAGGCGTTCCGGACGTTCTGGAAGAGCTGGAGGACGTCGACGCTCTGCAGTTCGCCGTCCGGTTCGCCGACGGGCGGGACCTCCACCTCCGTCGGCTTGAAGTTCATCTTGTACACCTTGTCCGCGAGCGGGCGGAACCACTGGCCGAAGGTGTACCACGGGTTGTCGCGACCGAGCGTCCACCCGGTCGCCGCAGTGACGTAGTTCCCCTCGAGGTAGTGGTTGGGGTAGTAGGACGTCGAGTCGATCATCTTCACCTCGGAGTCGATGCCCTCGTCAGTGAGCAGGCTGGAGATCGTCTGGTAGATCGGATGCCAGTCCGTGTAGCCCGACGGGACCTTGATCGGCATCGAGAGCTGCGTCCCGTCGGGGCGCATCCACTTGCCGCCCTGCTTCGTGTAACCCTCCTCGCGGAGGAGGCGCCGGCCGCGCTCGGGGTTCTGATACCGGTGGAGCTGTTCCTCGCCCTCGTCAGTGACCCAGCGCGTCCAGCGGTCGGTCTGCTCGTTCTGCCCGTTGATGTTGCCGACGAGACCGCTCGGCGCCTGCACGGGGACGCCGAACTCCCCGTAGTTGCGCGAGACGAGGTCGCGGTCGATGAGTTCGGCGATGGCCTGACGGACGCGGATGTTCCCGAAGTCCTCGTGTCCGCAGTTGAACGGGAGGGCCTGCCCCCAGAGCGCGGGGATCTGGTTCGTCAGGATGCCGTCGTTCTGTTTGGCCTGGCTGAGGACGGACTGGGGCGGCGTGAAGTTGCGCACCATGTCGATGTCCCCCTCGGGAGCCATCCCGAGGACGACGCTCGCGGTGTCCGTCGAGGCGCGGATGACGTCCCAGTAGTCGAAGTTGATCTGGTCCGCGTCCGGGTGGTGCTCGTAGAGCTCCATCCGGAGCCGGTTCGAGGAACGGGAGACGAACTTGAAGGGGCCGTTCCCGAACGGCTCATCGAACGAGGCGCTTCGGAGGTCGGTACGGACGCTGTTGCGCTCCTCGTCGCTCGTCGCGTCCATGAACCGTTCGACGTACTCGCCGTAGCGGTGATAGGGAACGTTGAGCCAGAAGTTGTTCAGCGACTGGCGGAAGATGCTCTCGTTGACCGAGCCGTCGAGCGGGAGTTCGATCTGCCGATCGCCGGTGACCTCGATGTCGTTCGCGTTGTACAGCCCGGCGACCGTCGAGTTGACGGCGGCGTGGCAGACGAACCACGCCATCAGGTCCTCGCCGGTGACCGGGTCGCCGGGGTCGCCGTTGTGCCACGTGAGCCCGTCGCGGACGGAGAGGACGGCGCGCTCGTTCTGGCCGTCGAACTCGTCGATGGAGACGGCGTAATCGGAGAACTCGTTCGTCGAGATGACCCACCGCTGCAGCATGTCCGTCTGCATCGGGTGACTGAACGGCTGGGTGAAGTTGAAGTGGTTGAACTGCCAGTTCGTCGGGTTGGCAGTGACGTAGTTCGCGAAGGAGTCGTCCGCGACGCCGGAGCCGCCGGACCCGTCGCTCGATCCGGTGGTCCCCTGCGTCGTGGTCCCGTCGTCGTTCTGCCCACCGCATCCCGCGATCGACACCATCCCCGCACCGGCGCCGGCCATCCCGGCGCGACGCATGAGCTCGCGACGGTCGATACCGCTACTAGCCCGACTGCTATCGTCACTCGAGTGGTTGCTCGATGTCACACAGGGTCATGTCGATTCATCCATAATAAATGTTAGCAAAGTATTCCAACTCGGCGACCGAACGCACGTTCTTCGGGTCGATACGGCCTATACCGCCGGGTATGCCGTATCTCGACGGCCGTGAGGAAACGGGACGACGCGGCGGTCGAGGCGCCTCGACGGCGGGTCGGGTTCCACGTATCGGTACGTATTTCACCGCGTCCGTGCTACCGATGCACAATGCAGCTGAGCAAGACGGTCTTCCGGTTTCTCCTCGTCATCGTCTCGTTCCTCGCACTCCTCACCCTGTTCATACTCCCGTTTCAGACGCCGGGAACCGGCGGATACGTCATCACGATACTCACGCTGGCCGTCCAAGTGGTGTTCATCCTCGCGCTCGCCGCTGCGCTCTACTTCGACTGGGACCCGCTCCGGGAGTTCGAGGAAGCGTAGAGGAGAATAAGCCGATCACCTCGTCCTGTTCCGCTCTGTGAAACGCCGAGTCTGCAAACCGGATCACCGGACGGGGTATCCGGTCGGCCGGTGGCCGATCCATCACAATTAATACCGTCTGTGCGGAGACAGTACTATGACTCGACGCCCGACTGACGAGCGACTCGACCCGGTACCGCTCACCGACGTCTCGATCGACGACGGGTTCTGGAACGACCGCCTCGAGACGAACCGCGAGGTGACGCTCGAACACCAGTACGACCGCCTCGGGGAGCGCAGCCTCGAGAACTTCCGCCGCGTCCGCGACGGGAAGACCGGCGGCTTCCAGGGGATGTGGTTCGAGGACTCGGACACGTACAAGTGGTTGGAGGCGGCGAGCTACGTGCTGGCCACCCGCGACGACCCCGAGTTGAGGGAGCGAGTCGAGGAGGTCATCGAGCTGGTGGGGGCGGCCCAGGAGGAGGACGGCTACCTGAACACGTACTTCGCGCTCGAGGAGCCGGAGAACCGATGGACGAATCTGAACATGATGCACGAACTCTACTGCGCGGGCCACCTGATCGAGGCGGCCGTCGCGCACCATCGGGCGACCGGCGAGACGTCGCTCCTCGCCGTCGCGACCGACCTCGCCGACCACATCGACGGCGTCTTCGGCACCGGCCCGGACGACCTCGACGGCGTCCCCGGCCACGAGGGCATCGAGCTCGCGCTCGTGAAGCTCTACCGCGTCACCGACGAGGAGCGCTACCTCGACCTCGCGCAGTACTTCGTCGACCGACGCGGCCGCGAGGACACCCGGCTCGGGTGGGAGGCCGAACACCCCGATGAGACCGGCGGCGACGTCCCGCCCGACATCTTCCTCGAGGACGGCAAGTGGGACGGCTCCTACGCCCAAGCCCACGAACCCGTCCGCGAACAGGAGACCGTCGACGGCCACGCCGTGCGCGCGATGTACCTATATAGTGGCGTCGCCGACCTCGTCGCGGAGACCGGCGAGGACGACCTCTACCGCACCCTCGAGACGCTCTGGACGAACATGACCACGAAGCGGATGTACGTCACCGGCGGCATCGGCTCCGAGTCCGCCCACGAGGGCTTCACCGTCGACTACGACCTGCGCAACCGCACCGCGTACGCCGAGACCTGCGCGGCCATCGGGAGCGTCTTCTGGAACCACCGGATGTTCCAGTTGACCGGTGAGGCGCGCTTCTACGACGTGCTCGAGCGCGCGCTCTACAACGGCGTGCTCGCCGGTGTCTCGCTCGACGGGACGTCGTTCTTCTACGAGAACCCCCTCGAGAGCCTCGGCCACCACCACCGCGCGGGCTGGTTCCAGTGCGCGTGCTGTCCGCCGAACGTCGCGCGACTCTTCGCCTCCCTCGGCGAGTACGTCTACGCACAGGGCCCCGACGACGACGTCTACGTCACCCTCTACGTCGGCGGCGAAGCCGACCTCAGCGTCGACGGCGCGGACGTGACGCTCACGCAGGAGACCGACTACCCGTGGGGCGACTCGACCACCGTCGGTATCGAGACCGAGACGCCGGTCGAGACGGCGCTCCACCTCCGCGTGCCCGAGTGGTGTGAGGACGTCGCGGCGTCCGTGAACGGCGAGCGCGTCGAGGCCGACGCCGGGGACGGCTACGTCGTCATCGAGCGCGCGTGGACGGACGGCGACTCGGTGACGCTCGACTTCGCCCTCCCGGTTCGGCGCCTCGCCGCGCACCCGGACGTCCCCGACGACGCCGACCGCGTGGCGTTCCAGCGTGGCCCGCTCGTCTACTGCGTCGAGGAGGCCGACCTCGACGGCGTCGCTCCCTCGCACCTCCGCGTCGACCCCGGGTCGACCGTCGAGACCCGCGAGGAGGCCGACCTCCTCGACGGCGTCGTCACCATCGAGGGCGACGCGCGCGCCGTCAGCACCGAGGGCTGGGAGGGCGCGCTCTATCGGGAGTACGACGACCTCGCGGACGACGAATCGGTGGCGACGCTGACCGCGATCCCCTACTACGGCTGGGACAACCGCGGGGCGGGCCGGATGCGCGTCTGGCTCCCGACCGACTAGGCGAACGCGGGGAGGTAGTCGGCGTTCGCCGCGAGGAGGTCGTCGACCATCGCGTCGAGTTCGTCGAGCGTGCAGGCGGCGCCCGCGAGCGGGTCGAGTTTGATCGCGCGCCGAAGCGCGTCCTCGTCGCGCTCCAAGCCCGCTTCGACGGCCTGCTCCTGTACCGCGACGTTCGTGCGAATCAGCGCCGCGAGCTGTGCGGGGAGGTCGCCGACCGAGCAGGGGTGGACGCCCGTCCCGTCGACGAGACACGGCACCTCGACGCAGGCGTCGTCGGGGAGGTTCGTGATGGAGCCCCCGTGGTTGCGGACGTTCGCGTTCACGCGACGCGGCGTGTCCGTCTCGATGGCGTGGATGATGCGGGCGGCGTACTCGTTCGAGCGCGACACCGAGAGGTCGACGTCCTCGACGTCGCGCTCGGCCTGCCACTCCTTCATCCCGCGATAGAACTCGAGGTACGCGCCCGTCGGCATCCACGAAGCCGTGATACCACCGGGGCCCTCCTCGTACCCGTCCGGCGGCGTGAGCTCCTCGACGACGGCCGCGTCCGTGCGGAAGTAGGGGAGGTACTCGCTGAGGTGGTGGCTGGACTCGGTGACGAAGTAGCCGAAGTGCTCGAGTAGTTCGAAGCGGACCGGGTCGGCGGTGTAGTGCTCGTCGTCGGCGGCCGCCTCGTGGAGCGCGGGATAGATGCTCTCGCCGTCGACTTCGGCGTCGAGGAACCACGCCATGTGATTGATGCCGGCGACCCAGTGCTCGAGGTCGTCGGCGTCGACGCCCGCGTAGTGCGCGATGGCCTCGGCGGTGTGCTGGACGCTGTGGCAGAGGCCGACGACCTCGATGTCGGTCGCTTCGTCGAGCGCCCAGCAGAGTATCGCCATCGGGTTCGTGTAGTTGAGGAGGAGGGCGTCCGGGCAGACCGCCTCCATGTCGTGCGCGACGTCGAGGAGGGTCGGGAGGGTGCGCATCGCGCGGAAGACTCCGCCGGGACCGAGGGTGTCGCCGACGGCCTGCTCGACGCCGTACTCGCGCGGGATTTCGACCTCGTTCTCGAAGGGGTCGGCGCCGCCGACGCCGATGGTGCAGAGGACGTAGTCCGCCCCCTCGAGCGCCTCGCGGCGATCCGTCGTCGCCTCGACGGTGGCGTCGTAGTCGCCCGCGTCAACCATCGCCCGCGCGACCGACGCGGTGCGTTCGAGGGCGTCCGCGTCGACGTCCATCAGGACGACATCGCTGTCGGCGAGTGCGGGATAGGAGAGGACGTCACCGAGGAGGTTTCTGGCGAACGTGACGCTACCGGCACCGAGGAAGACGATGGTGGCCATGGTCGGCCGAGACGGCACACGCTGTTAAGCGCTTGCATGAATCGAGAACCCGTCCGGCGAAACCGACGTGGAGCGCCCGAGCAGGGGCGCTCCGGAGCTACGAGACGAGGGTGGGGTGTCGGTTTACTCGAGCGTGATGGCGGCGACGGTGGACGCGTCGAGGTCGACGGTGAGAACGCCGTCGGCGACGTCGACGTCGAGGTCCTCGGCGACGAACTCGTCGGCGTTGTCGGCGTCGACGTGGAGGCCGGCGTCCTGGCCCTCGAAGAGGACCTGCGCGTCCGCGACGTCGTCGGCGGTGACGCCGCCGTCGACTTCGACCTCGACCGAGTGGCCCTCGCGGCAGTCGAGGTTGGTGACGGTGACGTACGTCTCGCCGTCCTCGCTCACGGAGGCGGAGGCGCCGACGAGCGGCAGGTCGTCGTCCTTGCGCTCGACGTCACGCGTCGGCGCATCGACGGTGGTCGTGACGGCCTCGTTGGCCTTGTGGGGCGCGTAGAGGTCGAAGACGCGGTACGTGGGGCGGGCCCACGCGTCGTCGCCGTCCGTCTCCACGAGACACTGGAGGACGTTGACGGTCTGCGCGATGTTGCTCATCGTCATCACGTCCGCGTTGTGGTTGAAGATGTCGAGGACGGCGGCGGCGGAGAGCGCGTCGAGGACGGTGCCCGGCTGTTCGAGACCGTTCTCCGGGACGGCTTCGGGATGCCACGTCCCCCACTCGTCGATGATGACGCCGATGTCGCGCGTCGAGGCGGCGGCGTCGACGGCGGACGCGATGCGCTCGATGTGCTCCTCCATCTCGAGGGCCTCGACGAGGAGTTCGTCGTAGTCGTCCTCGTCGGACTCGGAGACGGTCATCGCGCGCCCGTAGTAGTGGTGGAGCGTGATGTGGTCGAGCGGGAAGTCGACGCCCCACCGACCGCTCGCGACCTCCTCGAGGAAGCGGCGGTTCCACTCGTGGCCCTCGAAGCCACAGGCGATGAGGTCGACGTCGTAGTCGAGCATGAGGTTGTCCATCGACCCCATGTAGGTCGCGAAGCGGCGGTACTCGCGGGCGTACTGCTCGGGGCTCATCTGACCGCCACAGCCCCAGTTCTCGTTGCCGACGCCCCAGAAGGGCACCTCGTAGGGCTCCTCGTGCCCGTTCTCGCGACGCCGGTCGGCGAGTTCGGTGTCGCCGTCGTAGCCGCAGTACTCCATCCAGTCGGCGGCCTCCTGCGGGTCGCCGGAACCGACGTTCGCGGCGAGGTAGGGCTTGGTTCCGACGCGCTCACAGAACTGGAGGAACTCGTCGGTGCCGAAGGCGTTGGACTCCTCGGGGACGTCGTCGCGGCCCTGCGCCCAGAAGAGGTTCCGCCGTCGCGGGCGGTCCTCCTGTGGGCCGACGCCGTCCTCCCAGTGGTAGTCGTCGGCGAAGCAGCCGCCGGGCCACCGGAGGACGGGGATGTCGAGGTCGGAGAGCAGTTCGAGGACGTCCGTGCGGAAGCCGTCCTCGCCGGCCGTGTCGTCCGTGTAGAGGCCGTCGTAGACGCAGCGGCCGAGATGCTCGGAGAAGTGGCCATGCACTTCGGGTTCGATGCGGTCGATACGCGCCTCTGGATGAACGGTAACGCGGGCGTTTGCCATACAGTTCCAAGATTGGATGGTCGACCATTATAAATAGTTCGGTTCAATGGGTGTGACGAACCACCCGGACGCCGAATCTACTGATACTTCATGTTGACCTCGATGACGTTCGCCGTCCGGAGGACGAGGTCCGGGATGTCCTCGAGGAAGCGGTCGTCCTGCATCCCGCTCTTCGGTCCGGAGACGCTGACCGCGCCGAGGACGCCGTCGTCGCCCGTAATCGCCGCGCCGACGCAGCGCACGCCGGGGATACGCTCCTCGTCGTCGACCGCGAACCCGCGCTCGCGACATTCCTCGATCTCCTCGAAGAGCACGTCGCGGTCCGTGACGGTGTGCTCGGTGACCGCCGGGAGGCCGTGCTCGTCGAGGACGTCGTGGATCGTCTCGTCGTCGAACTCCGCGAGAATCGCCTTCCCCGCGGAGGTCGTCGAGAGGTGGACGCGCTTGCCGACGTGGGTGTCGAGTTGGAAGGCGTCCTCACCCTCGGCCTTCGCGTAGAAGACCGCCTTCCCGAAGTCCTCGACGACGAGGTTCGCGTGCTCGCCGGTCTGGTGGGCGATCTTCTGAATCTCGGGTTCGGCGACCTGATAGAGCGGGTCCTGCTTGCGGGCGTAGCCGCCGATCTCGAGGAAGCGCGAGCCGACGCGGTAGCCGTCGTCGTCGCTCGTCACGAACTCGTTCTGCTCGAGCGTCCGCAGGTGATCGAAGACCGTACTCGTGGGGAGGTCGAGGTGGGTCGCGAGCTCGGAAACGCCGGCACCGTCGAGATCCCGGAGCGCTTCCACGATATCGATGGTCGTTTGCACCGACCCGATGGGCGCGTCCTGCGTGGGCATACTGTGTCCGTTGGCAAGTGAGACGTATAGGGCTTCCGCCACTGGCGGAATAAATAGTCGAATTCCAGATAGATATATTTAATAGCCCGGTGGCTAACGTATCGAATGCAATGTCGGACGTAGAAATCACCGGCGTAGAAACATATCTGGTCGCGAACCCGTGGAAGCCGTGGGTGTTCGTCGAGCTCGAGACGGACGCTGGCGTCACGGGTCTCGCGGAGGCCACGACTCACGACAAGCCGCGCACGGTCGCGGCGGCCATCGACGAGATGTCGAACTTCTTCATCGGGAAGGACCCCTTCGACACCGAGGCGCTCTGGCTGGAGATGTACCGCAACGAGTGGTTCTCCAAGAACGTCATCAACACCACCGTCTGCTCCGCCATCGACATGGCGTGCTGGGACATCAAGGGCAAGCTCCTGGACAAGCCCGTCTACGAGCTGCTCGGCGGTCCCGTCCACGGTACGGAGCTTCGCACGTACGCGAACGGCTGGTACCAGAACACCGGCGGCACCCCCGAAGGGTTCGCCGAAGCCGCGAAGGAGGTCGTCGACCACGGCTACGACGCGATGAAGTTCGACCCCTTCGGCACCGCGTGGCAGTCCATGTCGCGCAAGGAGCAGAACAAAGCCGTCGACATCGTCGGCGCCGTCCGCGACGCCGTCGGGCCGGACGTCGACCTCATGATCGAGTGCCACGGCCGCTTCTCCGCCGGGCAGGCCGTGGAGATCGCGCGCGAGATGGCCGAGTTCGAGCCTACGTGGTTCGAAGAGCCGTGCCCCCCGGACTCGATCAACAGCCTCGCGGAGGTAGCGCGCAAGTCGCCCATCCCGGTCGCGACCGGTGAGCGGCACATGACCAAGCACGACTTCTACGAGCTGGTCACCCGGACGGACGTCGACGTCTTCCAGCCCGACCTGATGAACACGGGCGGCATCACCGAGGGCAAGAAGATCGCCGCCCTCGCGGAGGCCGACCACGTGGACGTCGCGCCGCACAACCCGCAGGGCCCCGTCGCGGGCGCCATCTACGGGCACTTCTGTACGTCCATCCCGAACTTCCGCATTCAGGAGATGTTCCAGACGTTCGACGTCGACTGGGTCAACAACCTCATGAACAAGCCGCTCGTCGTCGAGGACGGCTACATGCAGATCCCCGACGGCCCCGGCTACGGCATCGAGCTCGACCACGACGTCGTCTCCGAGCACATCTACGAGGAGGACCGCGTCCACACCATCGACCTCTGGGAGTCCGGCTGGGAGGACCGCGCACAGGACAAGCGCTAACCCCCCGAACCCCACCACCGTCGGCATTCGTCCCCTGCCGGGCCGACCGTTCCGTTCGGCCCCTACTGCCGTTTTCTCGCCGCCCACGACCCGGTAAGCGGCGGCGCTGTGCGTCTCGTTTTTCCTCGTCGTTGTCGCGTGCGCCCGCCGAGCAACAACAACGAGCAGCGTCCGTGTAGCTCATCTACCGAGCAGCAGCCACGAGCGCGAGCGTACGCGCGCAGAGTAAGAGACACGTGCCCGCCGTGACCGGTCGGCGAGCCACAGACGACGTGGTCCGTGTCTACCACGTGTTCGCGTGGCACGCCGCTCTCGACCTCCACGAGGCGCGCCGGTATCGCACGGGGGAAGTCGCACTGCCGATCCCGTGCCGAGCGGCGTGACCGGTGCGTCGTCAGCGTACCGATTCGTCGCGGATGCGCGACGCCGAGAAAGGAATGGTAACACACACCATATCCGCCATCAGCGGAACGCCGTTCCGGTAGGGTATGCCGGGTTATCGGCCGTACCGGTCGTGCTTTACAGAGTTATTCGCGTCATTTCTGTGGCCAGATTTGTCCGGCATCGCCGGACTCTGGTGTGAAGGTCCGATACACAAAGATATTTAGCAGTCGGTGGTGGACGTAGGAATATGCGATATTATCGTACGAAGCGGGATGACACCGTCTCGCTCATCGCACAGGAGGGCGAAACGGCCTACGACCTGACCGCGACCGAGAAGTCGCCGGACTCCTTCATGGACCTCGCGGCCGCCGCGTCGCTCGCGGACACGACCGTCGACGACATCGCGCGCCCGCTCACCGAGGAGGCCCCCACGGTCGACCTCGCGGACGTGCGCGAACACCTCATCCGCCCCATCGACCCCGACGAGGTCTGGGGCGCCGGCGTGACGTACGCCATCAGCCAAGAGTCCCGCGAGGGCGAAGGCGGACTCGAAGAGGCCTACATCGGTGCGTACGAGGGCGAGCGTCCCGAGGTGTACTTCAAGGCGACGCCGACGCGGACCGTCGGTCCCGGGGACAACGTGGGCATTCGCGGTGACTCCGACTGGGACGTTCCCGAGCCGGAGTTCACGACGATCCTCCACGACGGCGACATCGTTGGCTACACCGTCGGTAACGACATGTGCAGTCGCGACATCGAGCGCGAGAACCTCCTCTATCTCCCGCAGAGCAAGATCTACGACAAGAGCTGTGCCATCGGTCCCTGCGTCGTCACCGAGGAGACCATCGGTGACCCTCACGACGTCGAGATGACGCTCACGATCGAGCGCGACGGCGACGTCGCCTTCGAGGAGTCGACGTCGACGAGCGAGATGGTTCGCACCGTCGACGAGCTCGCCGAGTTCTTCCGACGCTACAACCACGTCCCGGAGTCCACCGCGCTCCTTACCGGGACGTCGATCATCCCGCCGGACGACTTCACGCTCGAAGAGGGCGACCACATCAGCATCGAGATCGAGAACGTCGGCACCCTCGAGAACACCGTCGAACAGCTCTGATCGAGCGGCAGTCGCGAGACCGTCGGCGAATCCCGAAGAAGCGCGCGAGCGACGGGGCGCGTCTCGCGCTAGCAGTCCATCGATGCGGACGAAATCCTCTCCCGTCGTCGGAGCGACGCGCACCGCGACCGGGCGCGTCAGTCGAGTTCCGCGCGAGCGTCCCGGACGAGGCCGTCGAGTATCTCGGGCGTCGTCGGGTGGTAGGCACGCTCCGGAACGTCGCGGACGTCGAGTTCGTTCTCCAAGACGACCTGCATCGTCTTCGCCATCACGTCCGCCTCGTAGTGGAGACCGTGATAGCCGAGCACCGTCCCGTCGTCGGCGTCGACGACGAGGCGGGCGTGCCCCCAGCGAACCTCCTTCAGCTTGAAGATGCCGTCGTCGGTGGCGTCACGCGACGCGACGACGACTTCGTGGCCCGCGCGCCTCGCTTCCTCGGCGGTCAGCCCGAGCGACGCGTACGGATAGACGCTCGCGCCCGCGAACGCCACTTCGTGATGGATGGGGTCGTACTCGGTGAGGCGCTCGCCGGCGACCGCGCGACGGACGTTCTCCGCGACCGTGCTCCCCTCCTCCTTCGAGTGATGGAGGAGCATCCGCTCGCCCAGCGCGTCACCCGCGACGAAGACGGTCGGGGCGTCCCGACACCGCATCGTCGCGGTGTCCACCCAGTCCCCCGCACCGACGTCGATACCCGCGTTCCCGAGGCCGATGCCCCGAACGTTCGGCCTGCGACCGGTGAAGAGGAAGAGCTGGTCGGCCTCGACGTCGCTGCCGTCGTCGAGGCGGACGCGGACGCCGCCGTCGCCGGTTCGCTCGACGGACTCCTCGCGGACCTCGGTCCGTATCTCGACGCCGAAATCCTCGCGATAGCAAGCGAGGAGTTCGTCGCCGAGCCGGTCGGCCGCACGGTCCAGCGGCCGCGCGTCGTGCTCGATGACCGTGAGGTCCATCCCCGCGGCCTCGCTCAGGTAGGGGACGAGTTCGAGCCCGACGTATCCGAAGCCCATCACGACACCGGAGTCCGGGAACTCGGTCGCGTCGAGGACGTCCGCGCTTCCCATCCAGTCGGCCGCATCGAGACCCGGGACGTCGGGGACGTTCAGCGACGACCCCGTGGCGACGACGACGTAGTCCGCATCGAGGTCGCGCCCGCCGACCCGAACGGTATGCGCGTCGACGAGGTGGCCGGTGTCGTGGACGAACTCGACGTGCTCGCGCTCCGCGAGGCCGTGGATGGACTCGCGGCGCGACGCCGCCCAGTCGAGGACGTGGTCGTCCTTGTGCGCGACGGTGCGTTCGAGGTTCACCTCGGGTGCCGCGCCGTCCAATCGGGGGTCGTGGCGCGCCTGATAGCGATGTGCGGTCGCCGAGAGAACGGCCTTCGAGGGCATACAGCCACGGAGGATACAGAGCCCACCTCCGGGGTCGCCGTCGTCCACGAGCGTCAGTCGGACGTCCATCTCGGCGAGCTCGCTCGCGGCGGCCGCGCCCGCGCTCCCGTACGCCCCGAGGACGACGACGTGTGGTCGGTCGGTCATACGCGAACGTACGGCGTCGGGCGACAAAGAGGATGGGGCCGGACCGGTGAGCGCATCGCGCTCCGTGTGCGAGGAGTGAGTCCGTCGTCGCGGTAGCGGTCGAGGGCGCGCGGGGTCGATGTCGACGCCGGATCCCGTCCCGTGAGGCGGCGAGTTCGCCGTCACTCGCCCCCGAGACCGCGGATCGCCGGTCCAGACAACTGCGGACACGGCGGGGTGGTGTGACGGCGTGGGCGACGCGCGCGACGTTCACGACGGCGAAGGCGTCGCCCGATTTCAGTATAGCGCCATGGGGTGTATCTACGCGAACAGCCCGGAGAGCGAGTCCGACATCACGGTGCGCAGGTGCATGCGGCGGTCGGCTTCGCTCAGGTAGTTCTCGAGGACGACGGAGGCGTCGGCGGAGCCCTGCGCTTCGGCGACGGGCGTGAAGCGCTCGGCGACGTCGACGACGGCCTCGCCGTAGAGCGAGTACCAGAAGCGCCGGCCGTACTTCGGGGTCGGTGCCTCGCCGCGCACCGTCACGCCCGTGCGCTCGACGAGAGCGGCGAACCACCGACGGAGGGTGTCAACGTGGACGTGTCCCGCGTCGGCCGTCGCCGAGGGGAAGACGTAGCCCGTCCACCCGTCCCTCTCGGCGACGGCGTCGAGGCGCGCGTCGAGGACGTCCGCGCCCGCGAGCATCGACACCGTGCCGGGGCCGTTCTTCCGGTCGCCGTCGCGGAAGTCGAGGTAGGGGTAGTCGTCCTCGTCGGGGTCGAGGACGACCTGTCGGACGTGGAGCGCGGCGAGTTCGGAGGGGCGCAACCCCCACCCGCAGAGGCCGACGACGAGGAGGCGTTCGCGGCGGTCCGCCGTCGCCCGCCAGAGCTCCGCGACGTCGTCCTCGGAGAGCGAGGGGTTGTCCCACTCGGGGACGTCGAGGCCGAGACGGGTCTCCATGCGGCGCATCGGGTTGTAGGCGATGTAGCCCGCGTCGACGAGTTCGCGGTAGAAGCGCCGGACGTCCTCGACGTACTTCCGGCGCGCGGCCGGGGTCTGGAGGGTGCGGTCGAGGACCTTAGACACGGTGAACGCGCGGTCGATCTCCTCGGCGCGTCGGGACTCGTCGCGGAGGCCGTCGAGCAGGTCGGGACCGTGGAGGTCGCAGTAGAGCCGAACGTACTTCTTCAGGCGCGCGCGATACGGGCGAATCGTCGTCTCCGGGTGGCCGCGATACCGGAGTTCGTCGAGGTGCGCGTCGAGGCGCTCGCGGGTGCGTTCGGCGGCCTCGCCCTCCGGAAGCCCCCAGTCGTAGCCGTCGTCGTCCGCGCCGTCGAGGACGTGCTCGCGGTAGAAGTCGGCGGGCGAGGCATCGAACTCGCGCTGGAGGTGCTTGACGAACCCCGGATACCGGCCGTTCAGCCACCGATAGGTGGGGGGTTCGGCGTCGGGACGGCGCTCGCAGTCGGGGTCGGCGCGCATCTCGGGGACGACGGTCTCGCGGAGGAAGGCGACGCAGTCCGCTTCGGCCATCGTCGCGTAACGTGAGTCACTCATAGCGCTCGCGGCGGGGGTGCGGTGTTCTAAGCCCGCCGGTTTCAGTGGGTAGAGCCAGACGGTCAGAGCACAAATAGGTTGTCTTGTGTGGTTGTCCGCTACCAGACAACCACACAAGACGCGTTTTCGACGCTGTACGGCATCGAACGCATAAATCACATATCGCGATAGTAAATCGGGGCGCACGCGGGGCGGTCGAACGGGGACGCTATCGACCGGTCGAGAGGGAGAGCAGCGCCGCTACGGCGGTCGAGCGCGCGAAAAAAGGCGGGCGCGTCAGTGGACGGTGCGGTCGTCGCTGGTGTCGATGTCCTCGATGGGGTCGGCGTTCCCGCGCGTGACGTCGGGCGCGTCGTCGTCGCGCGCCGCCCACTCGGCGGCGTTCCGCAGGACCTGCTGAACCTCGTCCTGGTAGTAGACCGGATAGGTCTCGTGGCCGGGGCGGAAGTAGAAGATGCGGCCCTTCCCCCGGTGGAAGACACAGCCCGAGCGGAAGGTCTCGCCACCCTCGAACCACGAGTTGAAGACGAGGGCGTCGGGTTGCGGGATGTCGAAGTGCTCGCCGTACATCTCGGCCTCGGGCACCTCGAAGGACTCGGGGAGGCCCTCGGCGATGGGGTGGGCGGGGTCGGTGACCCAGAGGCGCTCGGTCTCGCCGGCCTCGCGCCACTTCAGGTTGCACGTCGTGCCCATGAGGGACTTGAAGATCTTCGAGAAGTGCCCGGAGTGGAGGACGAGCAGGCCCATCCCTTCCTCGACGACGTGGCGCTTGACGCGCTCGACGACGTGGTCCTCGACGTGGTCGTGGGCGGCGTGCCCCCACCACGTGAGGACGTCCGTCTCCGCGAGGACGTCCTCGGTGAGGCCGTGCTCGTGGTCGTGGAGGGTAGCGGTCTCGACGTCGAAGCCGCCCTCCTCGAGCGCGTCGGCGATGGCGGCGTGGATGCCGTCGGGATAGAGTTCGGCGACGGTGTCGTTCTCCTGCTCGTGGACGAACTCGTTCCAGACCGTGATGCGTGTCATGCGGTCACGGACGAAGCGCGGGCAGAAAAACGCACCTATCGCGCGTTCAGTCGCGCGTGACCCAGCGGACGGCGTTCGCGAGGAGGGCGCGGACGCCGTCGTTCGTGAGCGAGGCCTCGTCGTGGCCGAGCGAGGAGTAGAAGACGCGCCCGTCGCCGTACTCGTTCGTCCACGCGACCGGCATGTCGGCGTGCTCGGGGTGGTCCATGCGCGCGAGCACGCGCACGTCGTCGTCGACATCAAGGACGTACGGCTCGTCGTGGACCGCGAAGTCCGCGAGCGCGGCCGTGACGGGGTGGTAGTGGTCGACGACGCTGACGTCGTACGTCGTCTGCTCGGGGTGCGTGAGGAAGTGCCCGCCGACGAGTTCGCGCAGTTCGGGGAAGGGCTCCTCGCGCGCGTCGATGACGGCGTCCGGATCGTCGGCGGCGGTGTTCGTCAGGTCGGCCGCGCAGTGGACGCCGAGGTAGCCCCCGCCGTCCGCGACGAACTCGAGGAGGCCCTCGCGCTGGGCGTCGCTGAGCGTGCTGTCCGTGAGGTAGTCGACGACGGCGTCGTACCCGGAGAGGTCTTCGAGCGCGGCCTTCTCGGTGGTGCTCGTGACGTCGATACTGTCTGGAACGGCGTCGGCGAGGAGCGGACCGTTCGTCTCGAAGCGATGGAAGGGGAAGCGGTTCCCGCCGATGAGGAGGACCGAGCGCGCGCTGGTCATGGCCGTGAATACGTGCGAGCGGTCATTAGTGCTTCGCACCCGACGACGCGAACCCCGCGCGGGTTGCCGGAGGCGCCACGGGTATGCGATATCTCCGAGACGATAGGGACGACCACCCATGGGAATACCCACCGAGCAACGCGAACGGCTGTCGAACCTCCACAGCGCCATCGTCAACGACGTGACCGACGAGATGGGCATCACGAACAACGTCATCCCGTGCACGCGGCTGGAGGCGCTCTGGAGTCGCGACCCCGTCATCGGGACGGCGCATCCGGCCCAGCGCGTCGAAGTCGGCTACGAGGAAGCGGGCGCGGACGACCCGCGCGACTCGGCGTTCTTCCAGTACCTCGAGGCCGCTGACGAGGGCGACTTCGTCGTGATGGCGTCACCGGACACGCAGGTCGGCCTCTGGGGCGAGCTACTGAGCACCATCGTCCAGGAGAACGGCGCGGTCGGCGCACTCATCGACGGCCCGACGCGCGACTCGCGGATGATCGAGGAGCACGAGTTCCCCGTGTGGGCGGGCGGCCACAGCGCCATCGAGTCGTTCGGCCGCGTGAGCTTCCGCGAGTGGGACGTCCCCGTCCAGGTCGAGGGCGTCACCATCCGACCCGGCGACGTGGTCTTCGCGGACTACGAGTCCATCGCCGTCATCGACCCCGACGACGTCGCGGAGGTCATCGAGCGCGGCGAGGAGGCCCTCGACACCGAGAACGATGTCCGGCGCGACGTCCGCGACGGCGACAGCGTCTACGAGGTCTGGGAGCGCTATGGCACCCTGTAGAAACACCCGGCGGGTTTCCGGTACTGCGTCGTTTATGCCCGGCGCCGACCGAGGTGGACCATGGTAGCACGGAGCGACGTCCGCGACGTGGAGGTCACGGACGTCCAGACGACGCGCATCGGCACCACCTTCGAGTGGACGCTCGTCCGGGTCTACACGGACGCGGGCGTCACCGGGACGGGCGAACTCGTGCTCGGGCCAGCGGCCGACGCGTACGTCGAGCACGCGAAAGAGCTGCTCGTCGGGAAGAGCCCGCTCGATGTCGACGCGCGGATGACCGAGCTCTACGACGGGCTCTCCTATCTCGGCGGGATGAACGGCGTCGGCGTCACGGCGCTCTCGGGCATCGACGTCGCGCTCCACGACCTCGCCGGGAAGCTCCTCGAGGTGCCCGCCTACCAGTTGCTCGGCGGGAAGCACCGCGACGCCGTCCGCGTCTACTGCGACGTCCACGCGGGCGCGCACCTCCACGACGCCGCCGAAAGCGGGGACGAGGGCACGTATCGCCCGGAAGCGTACGCGGACGCCGCCGAAGCGGTCGTCGACGAAGGGTGGGACGCCGTGAAGTTCGACCTCGACAGCCCGGACAGGCACGTCATCGACCGGAAGAACAAGCACCTGAACGCGCGCGCTATCGACTACCGCGCGGAGATCGTCGAGACGGTCACCGACCGCGTCGGCGACCGGGCGGACGTCGCCTTCGACTGCCACTGGAGTTGGACGGCCGACACCGTTCGACGCCTCGCCGCCGCCGTCGAGGACGACGGCGTCTGGTGGCTCGAGGACGCCGTCCCGCCGGAGAACCACGACGTCCAGATGCGCGTCACGCGCGACACGGACGTCACCATCGCGGCCGGCGAGAACGTCTACCGCGTCGAGGGCGCGCGCCGCCTCGTCGAGGAGCAGGGCGTCGACGTCATCCACCCGGACGTCCCGAAGAACGGCGGGATGCTGGAGACGAAGAAGATCGCGGACATGGCGAAGGCCTACTCCATTCCGCTCGCGCTCCACAACGTCGCCTCGCCCGTCGGAACGATGGCGTCCGCGCACGTCGGCGCCGCCGCCTCGAACTTCCTCGCGCTCGAGTACCACGCCCGCGACGTCCCGTGGTGGGGCGACGTCGTCGAGGAGGACGTCCTCGAACCGGGGCGCATCGAACTCCCGGACGCCCCCGGCCTCGGCGTCACGCTCGACCTCGACGTCGTCGCCGAGCACCTGTTGGAGGGCGAGAAACTGTTCGACGAGGCGTAGCCTCGTCGAGCACGCGGCGCGAAGCGACGCCCAGTTCGACGAAGCGTAGCTTCGTCGAGCGGCGTCCGATAGTCTCATACGGACGTCACCCGAGTCGGTGCGTATGGAGTCAGCGGAGTATCCGGTGTCGCTGCACAACGTCGCGGAGACCGTGCCGGCGGAGTGGGCCGACGGCGGCGAGCGCCTCTGTCGCGTCCCGGCGTCGGTCGGCGAGGAGTTGAACGAGATGGCGCGAACCCGCGTCCGGCATCCGACGGGGAGCGAGGTGCGCTTCGTTCCGGCGGACGACGAGACGACGATAGAGGTGACGCTCTCGGCGGCTGAGGAGACGCAGGTGCGGGTGTTCTGGGGCGTCTTCCAGCCGTGGGAGCCGACGGCGATCGGCCCGGAGCCGGAGACGCTCTCGCTCTCGGTGCCGGAGCGACTCGCGGACCTCGCGGCGACGGGGGAGACGGGGCGGTTCGACCCGCGCGTGTGCCGGATTCGCTTCGAGCGCCGGACGGCCGCCGCGCTCCACGGCGTCAGCGGCGACTGCCGGCCGCCGCGCGACGACGAGCGCCCCGGAAAGCGCCATCTCGCGTACGGGACTTCCATCACGGAGGGCGCGGCGGCGTCCGCGCTCCACACGGACTACGTTTCGCACGTCGCGCGCGAGAACGGCTACGACGCGCTGAACCTCGGCTGCTCCGGCTCGGCGTACTGCGAGGCGGCGATGGCCGACCACGTCGCCGGGCGCGACGACTGGGACGTTGCGACGCTCGCGCTCTCCGTGAACATGGCGAACACGGGCGGGTTCGAACCGGAGACCTTCCGCGAGCGCGCCGACTACTTCGTGAACACCGTCGCGGACGCGAACCCGGAGAAGCCCGTCGTCTGCATCACGCTCTTCCCGTATCACGACGACCTGACGGCGTCGGGGGACGCCGAGCACGCGGCGGCCTATCGGGCGGCGCTCCGCGAAATCGTCGCGGACGCCGACCGGGAGAACTGCCACGTCGTCGAGGGCCCGGAGCTCCTCGACCTCACGGGGCTCGGTGCGGACCTCCTGCATCCGGGCGACGCGGGGATGGCGGCCATCGGCGACGGACTGGCGGAGCGCCTCGACGCCGTCGTCGAGTGAGGGGCGGGACCGGGGCGCGTCGCCCCGCGACGACCACATTCCCGGACGGTTTATGGTGACGGTTGTCTTGGACGGAGACATGGAGCCTGTACGAGTCGGGATTCTCGGCTGCGGAACCATCAGCGACGCCTACCTCGGGGCGAACGACCGCTTCGACGAGTACGACATCGTCGCGTGCACGGACCTCGATATGGAGCGCGCGGAGGCGACGGCCGCCGAGTACGGCATCGAGGCGCTGGAGAGCGAGGCGTTCGTCGAGTCGGACGTCGAGCTCGTCGTGAACCTGACGCCGCCGTCCGTCCACGAGGGGACCTGCGAGCGGATGTTGGCGGCGGGCAAGCACGTCTACGTGGAGAAGCCGCTCGCGGCGTCCGTCGAGGACGCGGCGGGCATCCGCGCGGCCGCAGACGACGCCGGCCTGCTCGTCGGGTCCGCACCGGACACGTTCCTCGGCGCGGGCCTCCAGACGTGCCGGCGCGTCATCGACGAGGGCCGCATCGGTGAGCCGGTGGGCGCGACGGCAATCTGGACGTCGCCCGGCCACGAGACGTGGCACCCGAACCCCGACCTCTACTACAAGGAGGGCGGCGGGCCGCTCTTCGACATGGGCCCCTACTACGTGACGGCGCTCGTCACGCTGCTCGGCGCCGCCGAGCGCGTCACCGGGTCGGTCACGCGCGCACACGACACGCGCACCATCACGAGCGAGCCACGGGCCGGCGAGGAGATAGCCGTCGAGGTGCCGACGCACGAGTCGGGCGTGATCGACTTCGGCGACGGGACGGTGGCGAACGTCACGACGAGTTTCGACGCGCAGGACTCGACGCTCCCCGACCCCGCGTTCGAGATCTACGGCACGGAGGGGACGCTCGCGGTCCCGGACCCGAACCACTTCGAGGGGCCGGTGCGCGTCTCCGACGGCGACGGCTTCGAGACCGTCGAGATGGCACACGACTACACGGCCGGCCGGGGCGCGGGCGTCGCGGACCTCGCGCGCGCCATCCGCGACGACGGGTGGACGCATCGGACGAGCGCCGACCTCGCGTATCACGTCCTCGAAATCCTCGACGGCGTCCGCGCGTCCGCCGAGCGGGGCGAGCACGTGACCGTGGAGAGCGCGCCCGAGCGCCCGGCGCCGCTCCCCGAGGCGTTCCCGGGCGACCGCGACGAGTGACCAGTTAGATCTCGACGTCGACGCCGTCGAGGACGTCCGCGTCCGCGACGTTCCAGTCGTCGAGGTACTCCTCTTCGGCGGCGACGAGTTCGGCGAACAGCTCGGCGGCTTCCTCCGTCTGGAGCGTGCGGACCTGCGGGTCGATGAGGAAGCCCCGGAAGGCCTGATCGAGGTCGCCGTCGCGGGCGGCCTCGATTATCGTCTCGATGGTGTCGACGTGGCCCCGGATCATGCTCTCGACGGGGCGGGGGAAGCCGCCGGCGGCGAGCGGGCGGATCTCGCTCGCGCGCACGACCGCGTTCGTCTCGACGACCGCGCCGCGCTCGATGCCCTCGACCTGCCCGCGATTGGGCAGGTTGACGTTCGTGACGACGGACTCCCCGCCGGCGAGCGCTTCGAGGATGTCGAGGAACGCCTCGCCGGAGGCCTCGAGTTCGAACGCCTTCTCGCCGGCGAGCCACGCCTCGACGTCGGTCGTCTGCTCGGACTCGGCGGGCGTCCAGTGTTTCGCGCGGAAGTCGCTCCCCGTGCGCTTGACGCCCCAGCGATTCAGCCCCTCCTGTCCGCCGTGGAGGAACCAGTTCGCGTACTCGACGATGTGGCGGTCGCCCGCGAACGGCAGGACGCCGAAGCGCCGGAAGAGCTCCCACGACACCTGCCAGTTGTCGACGAACGGGCTCGCGTCTTCGAGGTCGGCGGGCGTGAACTCGCGCGTGCCCGCCTCGCTCTCCGCGACGTCTTCGAGCAGCGGCCAGAGGTCGACGCCGTCGCAGTAGGCCTCGTCGATCCACGTGAAGTGGTTGATGCCCTTGACGTTCACCGAGACGTCCGCGCGCTCGGCGTCCACGTCGAGGTGCTCGCTCGCGAGGTCCGCGAGGTGCGCGCGGGCGTGCAGGACCTCGTGGCACATGCCGACGGCGTTGATGTCGGGGTACTCGTCGTAGAGCGCGCGCGTGACGAAGTGGACGGGGTTCGTGAAGTTGAACACCCACGCGTCGGGGCAGTGCTCGCGAACGCGCGCGGCGATGCGCTTGTAGTCGTGGATGGTGCGCATCGCACGGAAGATACCGCCCGGCCCGATGGTGGCGGCGACGGCGCCGTAGATGCCGTGTTCCTCGGGGACGTCGAGGTCGTGGACGAACGTCTCGGAGGGGTCGTACTGCGTGGAGAGGAGGACGACATCGGCGCCCTCGAGCGCGGCGTCGAGCGAGCCGGTCGCCTCGTACGTCCAGTTCGCGGTGGCGTCCTCGCGCTCCTGCACCCAGTTGCCGAACTCGGCGTTGCGCTCGGCGGCCTCGACGTCGAGGTCGTAGAGCCGCACGGTGCCGTCGAAGGCGGAGAGCGCGAGGTCCTGCACGAGGTTCGGCACCCACTGTCGGCTCCCGCCGCCGACGTAGGCGATCGTCACGTCTTCGGGGTCGAGTCGCTGTCCACGCGTCGCTTTGCCGATGGCTTCCATGTCCGTGTCGTGTCAGGCGACGCCCAAAGCAGTACCGGAGCACGTGACTATTCGCCGGTAGACGCCGCGACGGTGACGCACGGGGCGTCGCCGGCGTCATGCACCACGTATAAATCACCGGCCGAAGAAGGGCAGACCATGGCCGCAGAGAGCATGCCGTCCGTGAGCGTCGAGGGGAAGACAGCCGTCGTCATCGGGGGGACGAGAGGGATCGGCCGCGCCATCGCCCTCGGGTTCGCGGAGGACGGCGCGGACGTCGTCGCGACGAGTCGCACCGAGGACGCCGTCGCGGACGTCGCCGAGGAACTCCGCGAGCGCGGCGCGAGCACGACCGAAGTGACCTGTGACGTGACGAGCGACGCGGACATCGACGCGCTCGTCGAGGCCACCGTCGCGGACGTCGGCGACGTCGACGTCCTGGTGAACTCGGCGGGCGTGAACGCGACGACGCCCGTCACGGAGATGACGAACGAGGAGTGGGAGCGCGACATCGCCGTCGACCTCACGGGCGTCTTCAAGGCCTGCCGCGCGTTCGCCCGCGAGATGGACGAGGGGAGCATCATCAACATCTCCTCGATGTCCGCCGACCAAGCCCGGGAGGCCCGCCCCTCCTACTGCGCGGCGAAGAGCGGCGTGAACGGCTTGACGCGCGCCGTCGCCGCCGACCTCGCGCCGGACATCCGCGTGAACGCCATCGCGCCCGGGTTCGTGAAGACGGAGATGGCCGGCCCGAAACTCGACGACGGCTCCGAGTTCCGCGAGACCGTCGACGAGCGAACGCCGATGGAGCGCGTCTCGACGCCCGACGAGATGGTCGGCACCGCCATCTACCTCGCGAGCGACGGCGCGTCGTTCACGACGGGCGAAGTCATCACCGTCGACGGCGGCTACGACCCGAGCGCGCAGTAGGTCGAGCCGACGGTTCGACCGAATACGCGAACGGTGAACATCGCGGGACCGACGGTCCCGCTGGCCGCACGGGGGCGACGGACGCTATGCCGGGCCCTCAGAGCCCGTAGAGTTCCTTCGGTCGGCGGTAGGCGACGTGCCGGACGAGGCGTTCGGCGTTCGCCTTCGGGATGCGTCCCTGTTCGACCATCTCGCCGACCGTGGAGGCGAGCGTGCGGCGGAACATCTCGAAGCGCGAGCCGTAGGAGACGAGTTTGCGCGAGTCGCTCACCATCCCCGCGTGATTCGCGAGGAGGTCGACGTTCGCGACGCGCTCGAGCTGGTTCGCCATCCCCATCGGGCTGTCGTTGAACCACCACGCCGGCCCGATGCTGACGGTCGGGTAGGCGCGCGCGACGACGGTGGCGCTCGCGTAATGCGTCGGGTCGAGGACGTAGAGCACCGTCTCCGTCTCGCCGTCGAAGCGGTCGAAGAAGTAGTCGAGGTCGTCGACGACGTTCACGTCGGGCGTGGAGACGTCACCGCCCGCGTTGATGCCGACGTCCTCGTAGAGCGCCTCGCGGTAGTCCCGGACCGCACCAATGTGGAGTTGGGTCACCCAGTCCTTCTCGCTGTTCAGCTCGCCGACGAACTCGAGCAGGAAGGCCTTGAAGTCGCGAGCCTCGGCCTCGGTGGGCGCGTCGCCCCGGCGGGCCTTCGCGTAGACGGCGGCGGCGCGGGACTCGCTCACGGGCTTCGAGACGGGCGTCGTCCCGGTGCCGACGTCGCAGGCGAGACAGCCGTGCTCGGCGAAGTGGTCGTGGGTCTCGCGGAGGCCCTCGAGGAAGCCCGCGAACGTCGAAACGTCCGCGTCGGTCGCGTCGTCGAGGTCGGCGACGAACTCGTCCCACGCGGCGTTCTCCACCTTCATCGCGCGGTCCGGGCGCCACGTCGGGCGGACGTCGACGCCCTCGACTTCCTCGGCGGCGCGCTCGTGGTACGCGAGGTCGTCGGTCGGGTCGTCGCTGCTGCAGAGCACTTCGACGTCCATGTCGCGCAGGACCTGCTGGGGGCGCATCGACTCCTCGGCGAGTTGCGCCTTCGTCTCGTCCCAGATCTCGTCGGCGGTGTCGGCGTTCAGCGGTTTCTCGATGCCGAAGCGCCGCTTCAGGTCGAGGTGGACCCAGTCGTAGGTCGGGTTCCCCGCGAAGTCCGGGAACACCTCCGCGAGCGCGTTCCACTTCGCGCGATTCGACGCGTCGCCGGTGATCTTCTCCTCCGCGACGCCGCGCTTGCGCATCAACTGCCAGACGTAGTGGTCGCTCGCGCCCTCGACCGCCCAGATGTCGTCCCACGGTTCGTTCTCGACGACCTCTTCGAGGTCGACGTGGTTGTGCGGGTCGATTATCGGGAGGTCCGCGACGGCGTCGTAGAGGTCGCGGGCCGCCTGCGAGTCGAGGAGGTAGTCCTCGTCCATGAAACCCATACCGTCGCTTGCTCGGAGACGGCGGATAAATCTACTGAACGCGGGGGCGAGGATGCGGTGGCTCGCGCTATTCGAGGAGGCCGCGGATGTAGCCGATGGCGAAGAGTCGTCCCATGTCGGTGTAGCCCGACTGGGCCTCCGAACGGTCCTCCTCGTCGAGCATCCGGGGGACGTGGTCGGGGCGGATGGGGCCGTCGAAGCCGACGTCGAGGTAGGCGTCCATCGCCGCGCGCATGTCCGTCTGCCCCTCGTCGTGCCACGTCTCGTTGAACGCCTCGGCGTGCCCCTCGACGTCGCGGAAGTGGACGAAGTGGATCTTCTCGCCGAGCGCGCGGATGGTCTCGGGGACGTCCGCGCCCATCGCCGAGAAGTTCCCCTGACAGAACGTCACGCCGTGGTTCGGGCTCTCGTGCATCTCGAGGATGCGCTCGTAGTTCTCGACGGAGTTGACGATGCGCGGGACGCCACGGAGTTCCGCGACCGGCGGGTCGTCGGGGTGGAGCGCCATCTTCACGCCTGCGTCCTCGGCGACCGGGACGACTTCGTCGAGGAAGTACTGGAGGTTCTCCCAGAGTTCGTCCTCGGTGATGCCGGCTGCGGGGTGGTCGTCGGCCTTCTCCAGGAGCGCGTGGTCGTACGCGGTCGTGAGCGAGTCGCCGCGCACGGGGAGCGAGTCGGAGGTGCGGACCACGCCGACCGGGTTCTCCGTCCACACCCAGCAGTAGACCGGGATGTCGAGTCGGCCCATGTTCCGGATGAGCGTCTTCACCGTCTCGATCTCCTCGTCGCGGCCCTCGAGGCCGAGCACCGTCTTCTCCATCGGCGGGCGGTCCTCGACGACGTCGAGCGAGAGGCCGTGGTCGGCGAAGCGCTCGCGGGCGGCGAGCAGCGACTCGTACGTCCACCACTCCTCCTCGCCCCAGAACCGGACGACGGCCGTGTCGAGGCCGAGCTGCTTGGCGATCGTCCACCGCCGGTCCGGGCGCGGCGGGAGCATGGTAGTCGGGTCCATGCGAAACGGGTTGTGGAGGAGCCGTATTATAGCCTTCTCCTCGTTCGTCGCGGGTGTCGCACGGACCGAAAGACCGTTCCGTATCGAGTGCCCCCCGTACGACAAGAACCATGACAGACGTCACACGGTACCAGACGCGAGTCGAGGACGGAACGTTCGCCGTCGAAACCGACGACGGGTGGCTCGAAGTGGGTGCGGTCGCGGACATCGTCGACCTCTTCGGCGGCGAGGAGTACGTCATCGAGTACACGGACCAGCAGGCCGCCGTCGCGTGGCTCGACACGGACGACGACAACACCATCACCGTCGACGTCCGCGAGACGCTCGAAACGATGAGCTACACGGACGACTTCGTCTCGAACCTCGCGTCGACGCCGGTCGACGAGGAGACGACGGAGGGGTATCCGAAGCGGACCGCGCTCTACGTCTCGCTGATGCGCGAGATACTCGACTCGAAGGGGAACCCCGAGGAGTGAGTTATTCGGTCGCGACCGTCACGTAGCCGTCGAAGTTGAGGATGACGCGCTGGGCAAAGTCGCCGAAGATGGCTTTGCCCGTGGGCGAGCGGTTCTGGCCGACGATGAACGCGTGGTCGCAGTCGTTGTCCGCGCCCGCCTGTACGACGGCGCGTGCGCGCTCGTCTTCCTCGACGACGTCGACGAGGACGTCCCACTCGAGGTCGAAGTCGCCGTCGATGACCTCGCGCGCGATGTCGTTGGCGTCCTGCTCTGCGCCCTCCAGAATCGTGCCCTCGCCGTAGCTGACGTTCTCGACGTCGCCGATGGACTCGAGGGTGTCGAGGTCGTGCTCGTACTCCGATTCGTCGAGCAGCATCAGCAGGAGGAGGTTCGCGTCCGTACCGCTGGCGTTCTCAGCGGCCTCCCGGAGGAGGTCGCGGTGTGCGTCCGTGTCGTCGACGACGACGAGTGCGTGTTCCATCTCACCATCTACCGGGTCCCTTCACAACATAAAACCACCGGCGTCGCGCGGCCGGCCGCCGACGCGTGCGGGCGTCTCAGCGGGTACGCGGCCGCGAGTAGCCACTGCCTCGCAAACGGGTGTTCGGCGCCGGCGACTAAAGTGGTGGGGGAATTTCTAGTCGGTGTCCTCAAGGCGCTCCTTCAGTGCGTGGTAGGCGGGCTTGGGGTCGTTGCTCGCGTCGAAGAGCAGGGGGTCCTCGGTGACGTGCGGGAACCACTCGGGAATCCACGAGTCGCTGTCCCGAACGCCCCAAACGACGAGCGTGTCGACGCCTTCGGCGAGGCAGACGTCGAGGACGTCGCGGTAGTCCTCGGCCTGCCGCTCGCGGTGGTTCTCGGGGGCGTCCGCTTCGGGGTAGGCGACGTCCATCTCGGTGACGTGGACGTCGAGGCCGAGGTCGCTGAAGCGCCGGACGTTCTCGGCGACCGACTCGGGGTCGGGGACGCCATCGAGGGCGTGCATCTGGAGGCCGACGCCGTCGACGGGGACGCCGCGGTCGAGCATGCCTTCGAGTAGCTCGTAGATCGCGTCGGACTTCTCGTTGACGGCGTCCGCACCGTAGTCGTTGTAGAAGAGGTCGGCGTCGGGTGCGACGTCGTTCGCCCAGCGGAAGGCGTCGTCGAGGTAGCGTTCGCCGAGCGCGTCGTACCAGACGGAGTCGCGCATCGTGCCGTCGTCGGCGACGGCCTCGTTCACGACGTCCCACGCCTCAACCGTCCCGCGATAGCGGCCGGCGACGGTGTGGACGTGGTCGCGGAGGAAGGCGGCGAGCTGGTCGTCGGTGTAGTCCCACTCCTGGAACCAGTCGGGGAGTTGGTTGTGCCAGACGAGCGTGTGCCCGCGGAGCGCCATGTCGTGTGCCTCGGCGAAGTTCGCGACGGCGTCGGCGTCCGTGAAGTCGTAGACGCCGGGTTCGGGACGCATCGGCCCCATCTTCATCGCGTTCTCGGCGGTGACGGTGTTGAAGCCGCGTCTGAGGGAGGTCCAGTAGCCGGCGTCGGTTCGCAGGGGGTCGGCGGCGACCGCCGCGCCGAGTCGGAAGTCGGCCGCGTCGGCGGCGTCGCGGAGCGTCGTGTCTTCGGGCATCGGCACGGACGTACGGAGCGCGCGGCCTTAGGTACTCGCGTTCCACCCGTCGATATCCGCGAACCCATCGATACACAAACAATAATTTAGTTATAATGAACACGATGTCAGCCGAGAGTCTCGTCGGTGTGGTGTCCCCGTCCGGACGACATTACAGGAGTATTCGTGTAAACGGCGCCGTGGGTGCGTCTATCCCTCACGAACGACAGCCCACGAACAGCGAACGGGCGTGCGATGCCCGCACTACCGTCCGAAAACACGACTCGTATGTTCATTCATTAAGAACAATCGGGCAGCGATGCGGACGCCGGAGACACCGACCGCATCGTCCAGTTTTATGCCCGCCGGCGACCACGAACGGGTATGGAGACGGCGACAGCGTTCGACAGGTTCAGGGACGGCTACGAGGAGCGCGACTGGGACGACGGCGCCGACGGCACGGTCCGCATCGCGCTCGTCGGCCTCGGCTGGTTCGCGCGCGACGAAGCGCTCCCGGCGATCGCCGACTGCGACTACGCCGACGTCACGGCCACCATCAGCGGGTCCGCCGAGAAGGCCCGCACCGTCGCCGACGAGGCCGGCGCCGACACCGCGCTCACCTACGAGCGGTTCCACGACGGCGAGGGGAGCGACGCCTACGACGCCGTCTACGTCGCGACGCCAAACGCCCGCCACCTCGAGTACGTCGAGACGGCCGCCGAACTGGGCAAGGACGTCATCTGCGAGAAACCCATGGAGGCCACCGTCGAGCGCGCCGAAGCCATGGTCGACGCCTGTGAGGCGGCCGGCGTCACCCTCATGGTCGCCTACCGGATGCAGGCCGACCCCGTGATGCGACGCGTCCGCGAACTCGTCGCCGACGGCTTCGTCGGCGATGTCGCGCAGGCGGGCGGGACGTTCGCGTTCCCGATGTTCGCAAACGAGGACGCCGACCCCGACCAGTGGCGACTCGACCCCGACCTCGCCGGCGGCGGCTCCCTCTACGACATCGGCGTCTATCCGCTCAACACGCTGCGCTTCGTCCTCGACGCCGACCCGACGAGCGTGCAGGGCTCGCTCACCAGCCCCGACGAGCGCTTCGACGGCCCCGTCATCGACGAGCACGCCGCCTTCCTCCTCGAGTTCGACGGCGGCGTGCAAGCGCTCTGCCGGTCGAGCTACGGCTCACACGGCGAAAGCAGCCTCCGAATCGACGGGAACGAGGGCGCGATCACCGTCGAGAACGCCTTCAGCCCCCGTGGCGAGCGGACCGTCGTCCTCGAACGCGACGGCCGACGGAGCCGCCACGAGGGCCTCGGATCGAACGAACTCACCGAGCAGTTCGACTACTTCGCGTACTGCCGTCTCACCGGCCGGACACCCACCGCCGACGGCGAGCACGGGCTCGTGGACATGCAGGCGCTCGACGGTATCCAGACGGCCGCAGCCGGTGGCCGCCGGGTCGACCTCGACTGACGGCACGACACTCATCGAGGCGATGGAGTTATGCATCGACGCCTCGCAGGATTAGCGAAATGGTACGATGGTCATGGGACGCCTTCTGGGACACGGTAGAGAACTTCACGCCGCTCTGGTTCGCGCTCGCGGTCACGGACGCCCTCATAGGCCTCGGCCTCGTCTACATCCTCCTCTCACAGCCCTTCGATACGTCGGATCCGAGCGTCGTCGTCGCGACCGTCGACCTCGCAATCGTCGCCGTCACGCTCGTCCCGCTCTGCTACGTCCTCTACCGGATCCGCCAGCTGAAGCGAGAAGAGTACTGAGTCAGTCCGCCGTCGTCGCGCCCTCGCCGCCCTCGGTCGTCTCCTCCTCGAGTTCCTCCACGGACGGGCTGTTCCAGTAGTCGTGGTCATCGCCGTACGCCCGGAAGCAGGCGGCCGGGTGGTCGTCCTCGCTCGACCCCTCAAGCGTGGGGTCCTGTTGCTTGCAGACCTCGCGCGCCTCCGGACAGCGCGTGTGGAAGCGACAACCCTCCGGCGGGTTCGTCGGGTCCGGGATGTCGATGTCCCGAATCGGCGGCTCCTGAACCCGCGTCGCGTCCGTCTCCAAACTCGGCGTCGCCCACTTCAGCACCTTCGCGTACGGGTGCTTGGGGTTCTGGAGCACCTCGTCGACCGGGCCGATCTCGACGAGCCGACCGAGGTACATGATGCCGATGCGACCGCCCGTCTTCTTCGTCAGGTAGCGGGCGTTCGAGAGGTTGTGGCTGATGAACAGGTAGGAGGTGTTGAACTGGTCCTGCAGTTCGAGCATCAGGTCCATCATGTCGACGCGCAGACTCACGTCGAGCGCGCTCACGGCCTCGTCCGCGAGGATGAGGTCCGGGTTCATCAGCAGCGCGCGGATGAGCGCGACGCGCTGTTGCTCGCCGCCCGAGAGCTGGTGCGGATAGCGGCCCGCGTAGTCCTCGGCGGGCTTCATGCCGACGCGCGCGAGCATCCCGTGGATGCGCGCCACGCGGTCCTCGGCCGTCATGTCCGGCTGCCACGTCTTCAGCGGGCGTTCGAGGATGCTCACGACGCGGCGGTTGGGGTTCAGCGAGCTTCCCGGGTCCTGATGGATGATCTGGAGCGCGCGGCGGATCTCGTCGAACGGGATGTCGACGTCGCCGTCCTTGTCGCGGGCCTTCCAGACGTCCTGCCCGCGATACTTCACGGCGCCACCGGTGGGGCGCTGGAGGCCGATCGCCGTCTTCCCGAGCGTCGTCTTCCCACAGCCGGATTCGCCGATCAGGGCGACGATCTCGTTCTCGCCGATGTCGAGGTCGACGCCGTCGACCGCCTGCACGACGTCGGGGTCGGAGAAGAGTCCGCCCTGGTTCTCGAAGTGAACTTCGACGTCTTCGAGCGAGACGACGGGTTCGTCGGCGTTACTCATCGACACGCACCCCCTCGATGTGCAGCGGCACTTCCTCTGGAACCTGCTCCCAGTAGTGACACGCCGAGGCGTGGACGACTTCGTTCGACTCCGCGTCTTCGTTCGTGATCATCATGTCTGGGTCGTTCGTCTCGCAGAACTCGTCGGCGAGCGGGCACCGCGAGTGGTACGAACAGCCGGTCGGGACGTTCACCGGGTCCGGGCTCTCGCCTCTGATCGGCTCCATGTGCTCGACCGGCGTCTCCAAGTTCGGCGTCGAGTTGATGAGCGCGCGCGTGTACGGGTGGTGGCCGTCGTTGATGATGTCGTCCGCGGTGCCGACCTCGACGAACTCGAAGGCGTAGAGGACGGCGATGCGGTTCGCGAGCCCCGCCGCGAGCTCGAGGTCGTGCGTGATGAACACCATCGTGAGGTTGTACTCGTCGCGGAGCTCGGAGAGCAACGCGATGATGGAGCGCTGCATCAGGAGGTCGAGCGCGGCCGTCGGCTCGTCCATCACGAGCACTTCGGGTTCGAGGACGAGCGAGAGCGCGATGAGCGCGCGCTGCTTCATCCCCCCGGAGAGCTCGTGCGGGTAGGCGTTGAGGATGCGCTCCGGGTCGAGGTAGACGTTGTTGATGAGTTCGCGTGCGCGCTCCATGCCCTCCCCTTTCGGGACGTCGTGGGCTTTGAGCGTCTCCTCGAAGTGCTTCCCGATGGACATCGTGGGGTTCCACGAGTCCATCGCGCCCTGGAAGACCATCGAGATGTCCTCCCAGCGCATCTGTCGGAGTTCCTCCTCGCTCTGGTCGAGGACGTCGACCGGCTCGCCGTCCTCCGGATAGAACGTGATGTCGCCGGTGGTGATGCCGGGTTCGGGGACGGCGTCGAGGAGTGCGGACGCGAACATCGACTTCCCGCTCCCGGACTCGCCGACGACCCCGAGGATCTCCCCGCGCTCGATGGACATGTCGACTTCGTTCAGCACGCGCGATTCACCACGGTCGAGGTCGAAGAGGGCGCTGAGGTCCTCCGCCTCGATGATGGTGTCCGATTCGGCGTCCGTGTAGATCGGTAGGTGTTGTGTCTGGTGACTCATGGTTCAGAACATCCCCTTGGTTTCGCCCGAGTCCGCGTCGCCGCTCGACTTCGAGGGGCCGCCGCCGGCGTGGCGAGCGCGGACGCGCGGGTTGAACAGGCGGTCGGTTCCCTGCGCGAAGAGGATGAGTCCGAAGACGAGCAGGATTATCGTGATCATCGGGAAGATGAGCCAGTACGCGGTGTCCCACGTGTAGAGCGCGCCGGCGGTCGAGTACGCCCGGCTCATCATGACGCCCCAGTTCGGCTTCGACGTCGGCAGGAGGCCGAGGAAGTAGAGGCCGACCGAGGAGAAGATGACGTTGCGCGCCGCCTGCACGAAGTTGACGACGACGTACGGCATCAGGTTCGGGAGGATGTCCTCCCGGATGATGGTGCTCGTCGGCACGCCGATGGTACGCGAGGCCTCGATGTAGGACTCCTCGCGGATGGTGAGCACCTGCGAGCGGATGGAACGCGCGAGCCCCGCCCACGCGTTGATGGTGAGGACGATACCGATGACGATGGGGCTCTTCGGCTGGAGGAGCACGGAGAGGACGATGACGAGCGGGAGGCCCGGAATTGTCATCGCGATGTCCGTGATCGTCATGAGCACTTGGTCGACGGTGCCGCGCTTGTAGCCGGAGAGCGTCCCGACGGCCGTCGCGACGGCGATGGCGAAGACGGCACCGGAGGCGATCATCTGGAGCATGAACGGCGTCGCGTGGACGATCTGCCCGAGGATGCCGCGACCGAGGTTGTCGGTGCCGAGCGGGAACTGCCAGTTCGTGAACGGCCCGACGTAGCGCGGGCCGGCGCCGATCGTCGGCTCGGGGACGAGCATGACGCCGACCGTCCCCATCAGGATGTAGAGGAGGACGATGAGCGAGCCGATACGAACCCGCCAGTCGGACCACGCGATGCGCGCGGAGGCGAACAGCCACGTCTCGAGCCACCGCATGTAGCGGTCACGGCGAGTGACCTCGGTGTCCGACTCGGCGTCGAATATCGAGGCGTCCGCGTCCGTCTCAGCGTCTGTGGGTGTCTCAGTAGGACTCATTGTTATCACCACCAGCCCGTGGGTCGATGAAGCCGTACGTCACGTCGGCGACGAACACGCCGATGACGACGGTGATCGTGATGACGATGAACCCGCCCATCATCAGCGGGTAGTCCCGAGCGCCGATGGACTGGTAGAGGTAGTAGCCGACGCCGGGGTAGCGGAAGATCTGTTCGAGGATGACGGAGCCGCCGAAGATGAACCCGATGGAGATCAGCAGTCCGGTGTACATCGGGAGGATGGCGTTCCGACCGACGTACCAGAGCGAGATACGCCGGGAGGGGAGACCGCGCAGTTGCGCGACGCGGAGGTAGTCCTCCCCGAGCACGCGAATGGAGTTCCCGCGCATCGTGAGCGCCCACCCGCCGAAGCCGGTGATGACGAGGGACGCGATCGGGAGCGCGGCGTGGTGGAGGACGCCCGCGATGAACGCGTAGTTGAACCCGACGATCGTCTCGGTGTTCATGCGGCCGCCCGTCGGGAACCACTGGAGCTGGTAGCCGAGAACGTAGACCAGCAGGATACCCGCGACGTAGTAGGGGATCGAGTTGAGCAGGATGCCGACGATGGTCGACCCGAGGTCGATGCGTTCGCCCTCGTTGTACGCCATGACGGCGCCGAGGACGATGCCGATGGCGAACATCAAGAGGATGGAGACGACCATCACGAGGAGCGTCCACGGGAGCGCGTTCGCGATGATGTCCGAAACCGGCTGGTTGTAGACGACGGAGCGCCCGAAGTCACCGGAGAGCACCGCAGTCATGTAGTCGATGTACTGCTGGAGCACCGGCTTCTCCGGGTTGATGTTCGTGTAGGCCTGCACGAGTGCGTTGATCCGCTGCATGTCCACGCTACCCGACGAGGACTGGATGAGCTGTGCCTTGAGGTAGTCCATCGGTCCCCCCGGCATCAGCCGTATCATCCCAAATGTGAGGGTGATGACGACCACCACTGTTAACAGGGCTTGGGCAACCCGTTTAGTGATACGATTTGCCATGGCAGAGGGAAACCAATCCAGCATTATTAACCTTCCTAATTGACGAACGTTAATGTCGTATATCGATGGAGGGCGTAGCGAATGCGGAACGGGCCGTCAGAAGAGCTGAAAAAGCGGCGGCCGCGAGTCGACCGGAAGCGTACGGGGGGTATGGGACCGGGGTCGGCCGAGCGTGCAGCGCCTAGTTCGTCGGGGTGACGTAGCCGAAGCGCGGCCAGTAGTAGTTACACCAGTTGACGAACTTCTTGTCCGTGTCCGCCGGCGGGATGTCCCACTCGCGGGTGTCCCAGAAGCTCGGGCGGACCTTCTCGATGAGCGGGAGCATCGGGAGGTTCTGGTTGACGACCCACGCGAGTTCGCGCGTCAGGTCGGTGACCTCCTGCTGGTCGCCGGTGGTGGCGAGCGTGCTGAGCTTCTGCTGGATGTCGACGGGCGACGCCTCGCCGTCCGGGGAGCCGAACGCGGGCGCCTCGGGCTTCTCGGGGTAGTTGAGCGTGGACGTCACGGTCCCGCTCGTGAGGATCCACGAGAGCGTGAAGAACGGCTTCGTCTTCCCGGAGTTGTTCCAGAACCACGGTGCGACCTTGAAGTTGGAGGGGCCCCAGTACTGCCCGAAGAACGTCGTGTTCTCGACGCCGCGCTTCGTCGTATCGATGCCGAAGTCGCTGAGCATCTGCGCGACGGTCGTGGTGAAGCTCGCGATGTCGCTCCAGCCGGAGGGCGTGGGAATCTCCATCGTGAACTGCTCGCCGTTGGGCTTGTACCACTGCCCGCCCTGCTTCGTGTACCCCTCTGCCTTCAGGAGTGCCTCGGCTTTCGCCGTGTCGTTGTAGGGCTCGTAGGCCTCGACGTCGCCGCCGAGGTTCTCCTTCCACGTGCCGGTGACGAAGCTCCCGACGCCGGCGGGCACGGAGACCGCGTGCTTGACCGGGTCGGCGAGGTCCGCCATCTTCTGCTGGTCGATGGCGTGCGCGACGGCGCGCCGGACGTTGCGGTTCCCGAAGTCCTCGTCGTCGTGGTTGAACGCGAGGCCGAACCCGTTGTAGCGCGGGACCTCGTACTGGCGGACGTAATCGGGGAACGACTTGACGATGCGCTGGGGCGTGAACCCGTTCATGACGTCGAGGCTCGTGCCGTTCTTCATGTCCGCCCACTTCTGCTGCGAGGACGCGAAGTAGTTCACCTCGTACGTCGGGAACGCCACGTTGTCGGCGTCCGGGTGGTCCTCGTACTTCGTGAGCGTGAGCGTCTGCTGGTTCGCGGACTCGTGCTCGAAGGGGCCACAGCCGAGGGGTTCGCTCGGCTGGTAGTTCTGGACGTCGCCCTGGACGGTCTCGCGTTCCTCCTCCGTGGAGGCGTTCCGGAACGCCTCGGCGAACTCGCCGTACTTCCGGTGCGTCGGCGTGTCCATCCACGTTCCGTTGAAGACGGTCATGATGGTCTTCTCGCGGTACTCCTCGTGGAGGGCGTACTCGAGGGTCGTCTCGTCGACGGCGGTCGCCTCCTCGACGTAGTTCGAGATCTCGTAGCCGAAGCCCTGGTCGATGGTGAACTTCGTGACGAAGTCCTCCGCAGTGACGGGTTCGCCGTCGTGCCACGTCTCCCCCTCGCGGAGGGACACCGTCAGCGTCGCCCCGTCGAACTCCCAATCCTGGAAGAGGTAGGGGATGATTTCGTCCGTCTTCTGGTTGTAGAAGATGAACGGGTCGAACACCACGCGGCCGCCCACCGTCGCGTAGTGGCTGGGCGCGTAGGAGTTCCACTGCATGTTCGTCGGGATGTAGCGACCCTGAATGGTGAGCGAGTCGTCGCCCGAGCCGCCCCCACTGCTCCCGTCAGTCGTGGACGTGCCGCCGTCGCCACCCTCGCTCGGCGTCTCCGAGGAACAGCCAGCGAGCGCTGCCGCGCCCGCCACGCCGCCCATCTTGAGGAACTGCCGACGCGCGGACCGCCAATCGTGACTACTACCGTCTGGCATACACACCCGAGTATCCCACACGAATATTTATTCCTTTGCATCGGCAGAATAGTAACGAAAGAAGGTTAGAGACCGGCGTCGCGAGCGGCCCCGTCGCGGGCGGCTCTCTCCGGCGTTACTGCTCCTTCGGCGAGACGACACCGATTCGCGGGAACCAGAAGTACTCGTTGTTGACGTACTTGTGGTCGGTGTCCGTCGGCGGGACGTTCCAGCGCTTCGAGTTCCAGAACGAGGAGCCGCTCACCTCGACGATGGGGAGCATCGGGAGGCTCTGGTTGACGTCCCACGCGAGTTCGCGCGTGAGCTCCGTCACCCGGTCGTCGTCGCTCACCGTCCCGAGCGACTGGAGCGTCGAGCGGACGTCCGCGGGCGACGTCTCGCCCTCCGGTTCGCCCATCGGCGGTACCTCGGGCTGCTCCGGGAAGTTGAGGTTGGACATCACGGTCCCGCTCGTGAGGACCCACGAGAGGCTGAAGAACGGCTTCGGGAGCGCCGAGTTGTTCCAGAACCACGGGACGACCTTGAAGTCCGAGGGCCCCCAGTACTGCCCGAAGAACGTCGTGTTCTCGACGCTCTTGTTCTGCGTCTCGATGCCGAAGTCGGTGAGCATCTGCGCGACGGCCGTCGTCATCGAGGCGACGTCGCTCCACCCCGACGGCGACGGAATGGTGAGGGTGAAGCGCTCGCCGTTGGGCTTGTGCCACTGCCCGCCCTGCTTCGTGTACCCCTCCTGTCGGAGGAGTTCCGCGGCCCGCTCGGTGTCGGTGTAGCGCTGGTAGACGTCCGTCTCGCCGCCGAGGTTGCGCTCCCACGTCCCCGTCCAGAAGCTCCCGATGCCGGCGGGCACCGAGACTGCCTGCTTCGACGACCCGAGGAGGTCGGCGGCCCGCTCCTGGTCGACGACGTGCGCGAAGGCGCGCCGGACGTTGCGGTTCCCGAAGTCCTCGTCGTCGTGGTTGAACGCCATCGAGTAGCCGTTGTACGCCGGGACCGTGTACTGCTCGACGTAGTCCGGGAGGGTCTTGACGATGCGCTGGGGGAAGAACGTCGTCGTCGTCGCGTCGAACGTCCGGCCGTTCTTCACCGCCGCCCACTGCTGTTGGTTCGAGGAGGAGTAGGTGACTTCGTACGTCGGGAAGGTGATCTGGTCCGCGGTCGGGTGGTCCTCGTACTTCGTGAGCGTGAGCGTCTGCTGGTTCGCGGACTCGAACTCGAAGGGGCCGGAGCCGAGGGGTTCGCTCGGCTGATAGTTCTGGACGTCGCCCTGAACGTTCTGCCGCTCCTCCTCCGAGGAGGCGTTCTCGAACGCCTCGGCGAACTCGCCGTACTTCCGGTGCGTCGGCGTGTCCATCCACTCCCCGGAGAGGACGAGCAGGATGGTGTCCGTCCGGTAGGGCTTCTTCAGGCCGTACTCGACGGTGTGTTCGTCCACCGCCGTCGCGTCGTCGATGTAACTGGCCGCTTCGTAGCCGAAGCCTTGGTCGATGGCGAACTTCGTGACGACGTCCTCGGCGGTGACGGGTTCGCCGTCGTGCCAGGTGTCGCCCTCGCGCAGGGAGACGGTGAGCGTCGTCCCGTCCACCTCCCAGTCCTGGAAGAGGTAGGGGATGAGTTCGTCCGTCTTCTGGTTGTACCGGAGGAACGGGTCGTAGACCATCTTCCCGCCCTGCTGGGCGTAGTGGCTGGGCGCGTAGGAGTTCCACTGCACGTTCGTCGGCACGTAGCGGCCGGGAACCGTCAGCGCCTGATCGCCCGAGCCGCCGTCGCTCCCGTCGTCGCCGCCCGTCGTCGACGTGGTGTCTGTTCCCTCGCTCTGACTCGGCGTCTCGGAGGAGCAGCCCGCGAGCGCCGCCACGCCTGCCGCGCCGCCGAGTCGGAGGAATCGTCGTCGCGCGTGTCGAAGACTGTCGTCGTCGGGGCCGTCTGTCATACGTACCCACCAACAAACATCATTATTATTTATAAATTAGGGTTCCGGGGACGGTTCCCTCGACGAGCGCGGTCGAAGCCGGAAGGAGAAGGGGGTCGAGCGGCGTTACTCGGTCTTCGGCGAGATGGCGCCGGTGCGCGGCCAGTAGTAGTACGGGTAGCGGACGTACTGCTCGTCGGCGCCCTTCTCCGGGACGTTCCACTCGTTCGTGTTCCAGAAGGACTGGGAGACCTTCTCGATGAGCGGGAGTTCGGGGAGGCTCTGGTTGACGACCCACGCGAGTTCGCGCGTCAGTTCGGTCGTGCGCGCCTCGTCCGTCGAGGTACCGAGTTCGCGCAGGATCCCGCGAACGTCGGTCGCGGTCGCCTCACCGTCGGGCTCGCCCATCGGCGGCACGACCGGTTCCTCCGGGAAGTTGAGGGTGTTGGTGCTGGTGTCGCTCGTCAGCAGCCACCCGAGGCTGAAGAACGGCTTCGGGCGCACGAAGGAGTTGTTCCAGAACCACGGGATGACCCGGAAGTTCGAGGGGCCCCAGTACTGCCCGAAGAACGTCGTCGTCTCGACGTTCGAGTTCTGCGTCTCGATGCCGAAGTTCGTCAGCATCTGCGCGGTCGTCTGGACGAACGAGACGATGTCGCTCCAGCCGGCGGGCGCCGGAATCTCGAGCGTGAGCTGTTCGCCGCTCGGCGTGTACCACTTGCCGCCCTCCTTGGAGAAGCCCTCGCCGCGCAGGAGGGCCTCGGCCTTGCTCGCGGAGTCCGAGCCCATGTACGTCTGATAGGCGGAGACGTCGCCACCGAGGCTCCCCTTCCACGTACCGGTGTGGTAGCTCCCGACGCCGGTCGGCGCCGTGACCGCGGTCTTCGTCGGGTCGGCGAGACTCGCCATCTTCTCCTGATCGAGGATGTACGCGAACGCGCGTCGGACGTTCCGGTTCCCGAATATCTCGTCGTCGTGGTTGAACGCGAGCGCGAACCCGTTGTACGCCGGCATCTGGTACTGGGTGACGTAGTCCGGGAGGGAGTTGACGATGCGCTCCGGGAAGAACGTCGTCGTCGTCGCGTCGAGCGTCTGGCCGTTCTTCACCGCCGCCCACTGCTGCTGGTTCGACCCCATGTAGGCGACCTGCGCCTTCGGGACCGGAATCGTGTCGGCCTCGGGGTGGTCCTTGTACTTCGTGAGGTTGAGGTTCTGCTGGTTCGCGGACTCGAACTGGAACGGCCCACAGCCGAGGGGCTCGCTCGGCTGGTAGTCCTGGATGTCGGAGAGGACCGTGTCCGTCTCCTCCTGCGAGGAGGCGTCGCGGAGGCGTTGGGCGAACTCGCCGTACTTCTGGTGCGTCGGCGTGTTCATCCACGACCCGGAGAAGGTGAGGACGAGGAGGTCAGTCCGGTAGGAGTTGGCGAGCGAGTACTCGACGGTCGTCTCGTCGACCGCCGTCGCGTCCGTGATGTAGTTCGCGATCGTGTACTGGAAGCCCTCGTCGATGGTGTACTTCGTGACGAAGTCCTCGGCCGTCACGGGTTCGCCGTCGTGCCACGTCACGCCCTCGCGGAGCGTCACCGTGAGGGTGTCGCCGTCCTTCTCCCAGCTCTGGAAGAGGGTGGGGATGATCGTGTCCGTCTTCTGGTTGTAGAAGATGAACGGGTCGAACACGAACGCGCGCCCGGGGTTCGAGTAGTGGCTGGGCGCGTAGGAGTTCCACTGCATGTTCGTCGGCACGTACGTCCCGGGGACGGTCAGCGACTGGTCGCCCGAGCCACCACTGTCGCCGCCGTCGCCGGTGGTCGACGTGGTCGTCGTGCCGTCCCCCTCGCTCGGCGTGTCCGAAGAACACCCGGCGAGCGCCGCCGCGCCCGCGACGCCGCTCAGTTTCAGGAACGTACGTCGCGGAGACTTCCCGTCGCTGTGGTTGTTATCGTCCACCATACCACCCCATATCCTTCATTAATATTTATTCTTTTCCATAGTGGCCGGTTCGGTCGGCGCACCCGCGAGTGACGCGGGGCGTCCGCGGCCGCAGACGACGAAGCTTTTAGCCGCGCTGGTGGATACGGTGTCGTATGGTAGTCACCGACTACGACGACTGCTGGCTTCAGTACGATCGAGTCGACGACCCCGATCGGTTGTCCGCGTACCGCCGGCGCTGTCTGCACGCGTACGTCTCCGAGGAAGGCCCCGAGCTCCGAGCCGTCCGACAGGAGCTCCGCGTCGGCCTCGACGGGCTACTCGGGCGCGAACCGCACCTCTGGCAGCACCCGCCGCGCTCGCAGGACGGCTTCCTCGCGGTCGGCCGGCGCGACAACATGGAGGTCGTGCGCCACGCCGTCGACGCCGCGGAGGTCGACGGCCTCGACGAGGAGGGGTACGTCCTGCGCGCGACCGAGTGGGAGGGCCAGGACTGCGTGGTCGTCACCGCGAACACGGACCGGGGAATGCTCTTCGGGACGTTCCACCTCCTCCGCCTGCTCTCGCTCGGCGAGCCCATCGCGGACCTCGACGTCGTCGAGGAGCCCCGCGCGAAGGAGCGCGTCATCGACCATTGGGACAACCCGTTCCGGGGCTCCGTCGAGCGCGGCTACGCCGGTCAGTCCATCTTCGACTGGGAGACGCTCCCGGACCTCCGCGAGCGGTACTGGGACTACGCGCGCCTGCTCGCCTCCACGGGCATCAACGGCGTCGTCGTGAACAACGTGAACACGGAGAAGCCCGACCGCGAGGGGGCGAACGACGCCATCGCGGGGATGGAGGGGTGGCAGCTCCTCGAGAGCGAGAACCTCGAGAAGGTCGCGGCGCTCGCGACGGTGTTCCGACGCTACGGCGTCCGGACGTTCCTCTCCGTGAACTACGCGGCGCCGATGCTCGTCGGCGACCTCGACACCGCCGACCCGCTCGAGGACGACGTGGAGGCGTGGTGGAAGCGGAAGGCCGACGAGCTCTACGAGCGTATCCCGGACTTCGGGGGCTTCCTGGTGAAGGCCGATTCCGAGGGCCAGCGCGGCCCCTACGACTACGACCGCGACCACGCGGAGGGCGCGAACGTCCTCGGGCGCGCGCTCGAACCCCACGACGGGCGCGTCTTCTGGCGCGCGTTCGTCTACTCCGAGCACGAGGACCGCGCCGTGCAGGCCTACGAGACGTTCGAGCCCCTCGACGGCGAGTTCCACGACAACGTCACGCTCCAGATCAAGAACGGCCCCATCGACTTCCAGCCGCGCGAACCCGTCTCGACGCTCTTCGGCGCGATGCCGGAGACGAACGTCGCCTGCGAGCTCCAGATCACACAGGAGTACACGGGACAGGGCGTCCACGCCTGCTCGCACCTCCCGCAGTGGGAGGAGGTCCTCGAGTTCGACACGCACGGCGACGGCGAGGGCACCGAGGTTCGCGACCTCCTCGTCGACCGGGCGGGCGAGGGCTTCGCGGGCGTCGCGAACGTCGGTGAGGACCGCAACTGGACGGGCCACGACCTCGCGCAGCTGAACCTCTACGGCTTCGGCCGCCTCGCGTGGGACCCGACGCTCGGCTCCGAGGAGGTGACCCGCGAGTGGGCGGCCCAGACGTTCGGGCGGAACCCGAGCGTCGTCGAGACGGTCACGCGCATCCAGGAAGAGTCGTGGCCGGCGGTCATCGACTACGAGACGGGCGGCATCGGCCTCATGCACATGATGTACAACGGCGAGGCCCGCCTCGAGAACCACTACGACCCCGGGCCGGAGGAGTGGCCGGAGTACACCGGTATCGCAGAGGACGGTATCGGCCTCGACCGGACGCCGTCGGGGAGCGACTACGCGAGCCAGTATCAGGGCCCGTGGCCGGCGCGCTACGCCGACCCGGAGACGTGCCCGGAGGAGCTCCTGCTCTTCTTCCACCACCTGCCGTGGGAGCACGAGCTCGACGACGGCACGACGGTGATCCAGCGCCTCTACGACAACTGCTTCGAGGGCGTCGAGGCGGTGCGTGCCCTCCGCGAGCGCTGGAGCGCCCTCGCGGGGACGGTGGACGAGCGCCGCCATCGGCGCGTCGCCGAGCGCTTCGACGAGCAGGTCGTACAGGCCGAGCGCTGGCGCGACAGCCTCGTCTCCTACTTCTACGAGTACGCGGGCGTTCCGGACGAACGCGGGCGCGTGCCGCTCGACGACTGACGCGGCACGACACCAGTGTTCTTCTTTGCGTAACGCCCGTGATTGATAGGTGCCGGTCTATTACGGCATTACACCGGTCGTGTTAGAAAGGCTGACTGGGCGCTGAGACGGCGTACGATTCGATTACGCCAGTATTCGTGTAAAGCGGTTCGTCACGAAAGTACAGTCGGTATCCCCGTCCGGCCGGTCGGCGGGAGGCACGTCGGCGGAAATCGTTCCTCAATGAAGAACTGTTGTGTCGTGATTCTGCGTTACCGGCGTCCATACGGTTAAGAACGAGGGTGCCAACAGCCAAGACGATGACCGACCAGACTACAGCGCCCACGGACGCGACCACCGTGGACGAGCGCGTCGAGGCGATACTGGCGGAGATGACGCTGGCGGAGAAGGCCGCCCAACTCGGCTCCGTGAACGCGGAGCGAATACTGACCGAGGACGGCGAGCTGGACAGGGACGCCGCCGAGGAGTACCTCGCGAACGGCATCGGGCACCTGACGCGCATCGGCGGGGAGGGGAGCCTCGACCCGGAGCGCGCGGCGGAAGTGACGAACGAACTGCAGGAGATCCTGCGCGAGGAGACGCGCCTCGGGATTCCGGCGATCCCGCACGAGGAGTGCCTGAGCGGATACATGGGGCCGGCGGGGACGACGTTCCCGCAGGGGATCGGGATGGCCGCGACGTTCGACCCCGCGCTGATGGCGGACGTGACGGACACCATCCGCGAACAGCTCGAAGCCATCGGCACCGTCCACGCGCTCTCGCCCGTCCTGGACGTCGCGCGCGACCTCCGCTGGGGGCGCGTCGAGGAGACCTTCGGCGAGGACCCCTATCTCGTCGCCGCGATGGCGTGTGGCTACGTCGACGGCCTCCAAGCCGACGGCGACGGCATCTCCGCCACCCTCAAGCACTTCGTCGGCCACGCCGTCGGCGAGGGCGGGAAGAACCGCTCGAGCGTCCACCTCGGCGAGCGCGAGCTCCGCGAGACACACATGTTCCCGTTCGAGGCGGCGATCCACGAGTCGGGCGCGGAGAGCGTGATGAACGCCTACCACGACATCGACGGCGTTCCCTGCGCGAGCGACGAATGGCTCCTCACGGACGTCCTCCGCGGCGAATGGGACTTCGACGGCACCGTCGTCTCCGACTACTACAGCGTCGAGTTCCTGAAGAGTGAACACGGCGTCGCAGGGACGGAACGCGAGGCCGGCGTGACGGCGCTCGAGGCGGGCGTCGACGTGGAGCTCCCGTACACGGACTGCTACGGCGAACACCTCGTGGAGGCCGTCGAGCGCGGCGAGCTCGCGGCGTCGACGGTGGAGGAGGCGGCGCGACGCGTCCTCACGATGAAGGCCCGGAAGGGCGTCCTCGACGACGCCACCGTGGACGCCGCGAGCGCGAGCGACCCGTACGACACCGAGGAGGCGAGCGAGCTGACGCGACGCGCCGCGCGCGAGTCCATCACCCTCCTGAAGAACGAGGACGATACCCTCCCGCTCGCCGGCGACGCTCTCGACTCCCTCGCCGTCGTCGGGCCGAAGGCGGACGACGCGCAGGAGCTCCTCGGCGACTACGCCTACGCCGCCCACTACCCGGACGAGGAGACGGCGTTCGAGGCGACGACGCCGCTGGACGCGCTGCGCGCACGCGGCGACGCCGAGGGCTTCGACGTCCGACACGCCGAGGGCTGTACGACTACCGGCCCCGCTACCGACGGCTTCGACGACGCCGTCGCGCAGGCCGAGGACGCCGACGTCGCCCTCGCCTTCGTCGGCGCCCGCTCCGCCGTCGACTTCAGCGGCACCGAGGCCGACATGGAGCAGCGCCCGAGCGTCCCGACGAGCGGCGAGGGCTGTGACGTGACGGACCTCGGCCTCCCAGGCGTTCAGGAGGAGCTCGTGGCCGAGCTCCGCGAGACCGAGACGCCGGTCGTCGTCGTCGTCGTCAGCGGGAAGCCCCACTCCATCGAGGAGATCGCGGAGGAGGCCCCGGCGGTCGTGCAGGCGTGGCTCCCCGGCGAAGAGGGCGGGGACGCCATCGACGCCGTCGTCTTCGGCGACCACAACCCCAGCGGCCACCTCCCCGTCTCCATCCCCCGCAACGTCGGCCAACTCCCCGTCCACTACAGCCGCCGTCCGAACAGCGCGAACGAGGAGCACGTCTACACGGAGAGCACGCCGTTGTACGCGTTCGGGCACGGGCTGAGCTACACGGAGTTCGAGTACTCGGGTCTCGAGCTCTCGACGGACAGTCTCGAGCCGGCGGGGACGCTCACGGCGAGCGTCACCGTCACGAACGCGGGCGAGCGCGCGGGCACCGACGTCGTCCAGCTCTACACGCGCGCAGAGAACCCGGATCAGGCGCGCCCCGTACAGGAGCTGACGGGCTTCGAGCGCGTCCACCTCGAACCCGGCGAGTCCGCGCGCGTCAGCTTCGACGTCCACGCCTCCCAACTCGCCTACCACGACCGCGACATGAACCTCGCAGTCGAGGAAGGCCCCTACGAGGTCCGCGTCGGCACCGCCGCCGACGACATCGTCGACACCGCCGCCTTCGACGTCACCGCGAGCAAGGAACTCCCGCGCACCGGCCGCACCTACTTCACCGACTCCCGCGTCGAGTCCGGCGAGTAACCCGACACGGCGGCCCTCGGTTTCGACCAGTGCGACGGCGCGACGAGGGGGGTCACTCGTCGTCGAAACGGTATAACTGTAGCGCGAAAAGGCGACGGCGGCGACGTGGCTCTGTGGAGCGTGCGAACGTGAGAAAACCCGCGTCGCGTCGGTTCAGACAGTGACGGTCCCGTTGGTGAGTTCGCCGACGTTTTCGACGTCGATGGTGATCTCGTCGCCGTCCTGAAGGGTGAAGTCGTCGGGGACGAGACCGGTCCCGGTGAGGAGGACGGCGGTCTCGGGCAGGACGTTGTGTCGGCCGAGGTAGTCGACGAGTTCCTCACAGGAGTGCACCATCTCGCCTGTCGTCGTCTCGTCCTCGTAGACGACGTCGCCGTTGCGGGCGATCCGCATCGAGAGCGTCAGCTCGTGGGGGTCGCCGACCGTCCCCGGGGAGGCGACGCACGGGCCGATCGAGCAACAACGCTCGAACACCTTCGCCTGCGGGAGGTAGAGGGGGTTCTCCCCCTCGATGGAGCGACTCGATACGTCGTTGCCGACCGTGTAGCCGACGACGTCGCCGCGGTGGATGACGACGGCGAGTTCGGGCTCGGGGACGTCCCACGTCGAGTCCCCGCGCACGCCGATCGGCTCGTTCGGCCCGACGGTTCGGGACGGCGTCGCCTTCAGGAAGAGCTCCGGGCGCTCGCTCTCGTAGACGTCGAGGTAGACTTCGGGCTTCCCGCTCTCCTCCTCACGGGCCTGCTCGCTGATCTCGTAGGTGACGCCGGACGCCCACACTTCCTCCGCCCGAACGGGCTGGTCGGCCTCGGCGGCGAGGCGGCCGGGGTCGACCGAGTCCGCGTCCGGGATGCGTGCGGCCGCGACGTCGTCGAGGGTCTGCTCGGTCGCGTTCGCCGCGCGCGCCAGCGCCGTGAACGAGCCGAGGTCCTCGGACGCCGACGTCAGGTCGTACGCCTCGCCGTCGTTGGTCTCCGCGACCAGATGAGTGCCGTCACTACCCTCCACAGAGAGGTGGTAATACCGCATACCTCACAATCCGTCACCGTGCATAAAAGCGTATCCCTATTGGCAACCCGTCCCCGGGCGTCGGGTCCGAGTGCGTAACGGTGGTCCCCGCTGTATCACACCGTCGCGAGCCCTCAGTGCCCGAAGACCGGGACGGGCTCGTAGGGCTCTTCGAGGTACGCCATCTCGGAGTCCGAGAGGTCGACGTCGGTGGCCTCGACGGCCTGCTCGAGGTGCTCGACGCTCGTCGTCCCGACGATGGGCGCGTCCACGGTGTCCTTGTGGAGGAGCCACGCGAGGCTGACCTGCGCCATCGTCAGGCCCTTCTCCGCCGCCAGCTCCTCGACGCGCTCGTTGATCTCCTCGCCGCCGGCACTCGAGTAGTCGGGGTTGGGGTTGTGCTTCTGCTCGGGGTCGCCGCGCGTCGTCGCGTGGATGTCCTCGTGGGGGCGCGCGAGGTAGCCCTGCGCGAGCGGGCCCCACGGGATCAGGCCGACGCCGGCCGACTCACAGAGCGGGTTCATCTCGCGCTCCTCCTCGCGGTAGACGACGTTGTAGTGGTTCTGCATCGAGACGAACGACTCGAGGTCGAGCGCGTCGCTGGTGTGGAGGGCGTCGGCGAACTGGTGGGCCCACATCGACGACGCGCCGAGATAGCGGACGTCGCCGCGACGGACGGCGTCGTCGAGGGCTTTCAGCGTCTCCTCGATGGACGTCTCCGGGTCCCAGCGGTGGATCTGGTAGAGGTCGACCGTCTCCATGCCGAGCCGCTCGAGGGAGTTCTCCAACTCCTGCTCGATGGTCTTCCGTGAGAGGCCCGTCGCGTTCGGGTGCGGGTCCGCCATCGCGGGGAACCGCACCTTCGTCGCGACCACCTGCTCGTCCCGGTCGTACCCCGCGAGGGCGTTCCCGAGGATCTCCTCGGATTCGCCGTTCGAGTAGGTGTTAGCCGTGTCGAAGAAGTTGATTCCGAGGTCGATGGCCCGCTCGATGATCTCATCGGCCTCGTCCTCCGCGAGCATCCAGTCGCTCCCGCTCCCGAAGCTCATACAGCCCAGACAGATCTCGCTGACGCTCATCCCGGTGGAGCCGAGTGTCGTGTACTCCATGCAGAAGCGCTCGGCGACGGAACGTAAATACCCACGGGTGGCGGAACTACGGCGTCGCTGCGCGCATCGAACGGAAGAGCGCCCCGGCGTGGAGCGCCCGGAAACGTGACAGAAGACGGCGACGGAGCCGGGTTGCGTCCCGGTTACTCGACGAAGCTTACGCTTCGTCGAACTGGGCGACGCGAGGCGTCGCTTGCTCGACGAGGCTACGCCTCGTCGAACAGGGTCTCGCCGGCGACCATGTGGTCCCCGACGGCGTCGAGGTTGAGGGTGAGGCCGAGACCCGGTTCCTCGGGGATCTCCATGCGGCCCTCCTCGATGAGGTCGTCCTCCTCGACCAGGTCCTCCCACCAGCCGAGCTCGTAGGAGTGGTACTCGACGGCGAGCGAGTTCGGGATGGCGGCGGCGACCTGTGCGGAGGCCATCGTGCCGATGGGCGAGGAGACGTTGTGCATCGCGACCGGGATGTAGTACATCTCCGCGAGGTCCGCGATCTTGCGGGTCTCGCGCATCCCGCCGACGCGCGGGAGGTCGGGCGCGACGATGTCGACGGCCTGCGGTTCGAGGAGGGTGCGCTGGCCGAACTTCCGGTAGACGTTCTCCCCGACGGCGATCGGCGTGGAGGAGAAGTCCGTCACCTTCTGCTGGACGTCGTGGTTCTCCGGCGGGACGGGGTCTTCGAGCCACCAGACGTCGTACTCCTCGAGTTCGCGCGCGAGACGCTTCGCGCTCCCCGCAGTGAACGACCAGTGGCAGTCGAAGGCGACGTCCGCCTTGTCGCCGACGGCTTCCGTGGTTGCCTCCACGATCTCGACCTTGTGGTCGATCTCGGGGTTGCGGAGGTGGCGGTTCGCGCGGTCCTTCTCGTGGCCGGAGGGGACGTCGAGGTCGAACTTGATAGCGTCGTAGCCGAGGTCCTCGACGACGCGTTCGGCCTCGGCGGCGCAGGCCTGCGGGTTCGCCTCGTCCTCCGTGTGGAGGTCACAGTAGATACGGACCTCGTCACGGTACTTCCCGCCGACGAGCTGGTAGGCGGGGACGTCGAGGAGCTTGCCCGCGACGTCGTGGAGCGCGATCTCGATCCCGGAGATGGCGGAGATGACTTTGCCGGAGATGGAGCCCTCGCCGCTCATCTTCTGGACGAGGTGCTCGTAGAGGCGATCGATGTCGAGCGGGTTCTCGCCGACGAGGAACGGCTTCATGCGCTCGATGATCTCGGCGTCGCCGCCGCCCCAGTATGACTCACCGGTGCCGACGACGCCGGCGTCGGTGTAGACGCGAACGAGGATCCACGGGTAGTTCCCGTCGACCATCGTCGTCTGTACGTCGGTGATCTCGGCGTCGCGCGTGCCACCACGCTCCTTCTCGACACCCATCGTCTCCGCTGAGAGGTCCCGCATCGTATACTCCGCGTTCGGGTCGCGGAGCTTCTCGTAGTCGACCATTGCGTCCGAGGTATTCAAAGGGGTCGTAGTAAAGGTTGTGGATACGAGCGCCCGGCCGCCACGCGATCGGGGAGGGCGAGAGGCGCGAATACGGGCCGTTCAGGGTCGGAATAGCTGAATTCGGGAGAGGGACAACACGTCAGAAGAATCCGCCACAGCCGGACGTCCGTGAGGGCCGGAGACAGAGACGTGTCGCTGGTGTGGGACGAAGCGGTCGATCCTTCGTCCGGCTGTGGCGGATATTTGGCTGGGTTCGGGGCGAGAGCGGGAACGCGTCGGTCCGCGGCCGAAACCGGCGTCCGCGCGTGTTTCCGGAGCGCCGCGACCGGGAAACGGACGGGGCGTTCAGCCATCGACCGGCACGCGCTCGTCCGCGACGCGTCAGCGGCGTCGACAGCGCGGATCGCGGTGGCGACGGCTCCTCCCTCCGGCGGCAGTCGGGGTGTGTCGACCGGCGTTCACACGACGTTCAGGCGGTTCCGAGACCGTTCGATCACCGATGCGTTCCTCAGGCGCGCGTAGCGGCGCCCTCGGCGTTGATCACCGGTGAGACCGTCGGCTCCCTTATGTTCACGATTGATGAATAATAGTTTTGTATGCTGGCGTATAACGTACGGTCATGCTCAAGGAAGCGTCGAACCCAGTGAAGTCGACGGTACGGACGTTCGAGGTGTTGGAGGGCTTGAAGGAGTTGAACGGGGCGCGCGTGACGGAGCTCGCGACCCACCTCGACCTCCCGAAGAGCAACGTACACAACTACCTGAGTACGCTGCGACAGGAGGAGTACGTGGTGAAGGACGGGGACGAGTACCGCATCGGCCTACGGTTCTTCGAGCTCGGTGCGTACGCGCGCAATCGGATGAAGATCCACAACATCGCGCGCCCGGAGATCGACGAGCTCGCGGCGGAGACGGGCGAGCTGACGAACCTCCTCGTCGAGGAGCACGGACGCGGGTCCTACCTCTATCGCGCCCGTGGCGAGCAGGCGGTTCGCGTTGCCGCTCACGTCGGAACGCGCGTCCCCCTCCACAGCACCGGGCTCGGGAAGGCGATCCTCGCACATCTCCCCGAGGAGTACGTCGAGGAGATCATCGCCTATCACGGCCTCCCGAGGAGCACGTCGGAAACGATCACGGAACCGAATGAGCTCTACGAGGAACTCGAGCGCACGCGCGAGCGCGGCTACGCCATCGACAACGAGGAGCGTCTGCGTGGGCTGCGGTGTGTCGCCGCGCCCATCCTCAGCAACGAGGACCGCGTCCTCGGCGCGGTCAGCATCGCCGGCCCGACGAACCGACTGCAGGGTGACCTCTTCGAGGAAGAACTCCCCGAGCGCCTCCTCGAGACCGTCAACGTCATCGAGTTGAACGTCACGTACTCGTAACGTCGCGTCGCCTATACAGGACTCCTATTCTTCTGTCGAGAACGGTTGTACAGTTCGATGCGGTGGTTTACAGCCATACAGCCATCAGTTCTAGGGGGTGCAGTCGGCGAGCGGGAGTTCGCCAGCGGAGAACGGTTTCGGGTGTGGCCATCGTTCCGGCGGTGGCGGACGGACGTGGCTCGCGTTCACCGGCGGTCGGACCGAGGGAGGATTTATGCGTGCGCGCGGGCAGAAACACACGATGGCACACGGCGTGATACAGGTCGGCACGGGCGGGCAGGGCGAGAACTGGTGTCGGACGTTCCTCGAACCGCACGTCGCGGCCGGGCGCGTCGAGCCGGTCGCGGCGGTGGACGTCGACGAGGACGCCCACGAGAACGCGGTCGACGGCCTCGGGCTCCCGCCCGAGCGGTGCTACACGGACGTCGAGGGGGCGTTCGCCGCCCACCCCGAAGCGGACTTCTGCACGGTCGTGGTTCCGCCGTGGATCCACGAGGACGTCGTGGACGCTGCCCTCGAGCACGGCCTCGATATACTCTCCGAGAAACCCATCGCGGACACGCTGGAGGCCTCCGTCCGCATCGCCGAGAAGGTCGAGCGCGCGGGCGCGAAGATGGGCGTGACGATGAGCCACCGCTTCGATCGGGACAAGACGACGCTGCGCCGGGAGATCCGCGCGTCGCGAAACGGCCCGCTCGACTACCTGGTCGGGCGCTTCACCTGCGACCTCCGCGAGTACGGCGAGTGGGGGGCGTTCCGCCACGACATGGACGACCCGCTCCTCGTCGACGGCGCCGTCCACCAACTCGACTTCCTCGCGGACATGGCGGGTGAGACCTGCGAGACGGTCTACGCGGACACGTGGAAGCCCGAGTGGGCGGAGTACGACGGCGACTGTCAGGCGCTCGTCCAGATGCGCATGCGGAACGGCGTCCGTATCAGCTGGGAGGGCGCGAAGGCCAACGCGGTCGGCCTGAACAACTGGGGGCAGGACTACGTTCGGGCGGAGTGTCGGGACGCGACGCTGGTCCTCGACGACCGCGAGCTCGCCCGTCACGCCCACCAGGAGGAGCCGGCGCGCTGGGGGCGCGGCGACGACGACCCCGAGGAACTCGCGCTCGCGGAGCGCGAGCACTGGTCGAACACGTGGCTGGTCGGGCAGTTCTGTGAGTGGCTGGACGGCGGCGAGCCGATGGCGACGAACGTCCGGGCGAACCTCCAGTCGGTCGCGCTCGTCGCGGCCGCCGTCGAGTCGAGCGAGACCGGCGAGCCGGTTCGGGTCCAAGAGCGACTGCGTGAGGCGGAGGCCGACGTCGACCTCAAGTAACGCGGCGTGCGCGAGGGGTGGAGTGGCGGGCGGCCGAGGGCTCAGAGCGGGAGGCCGCCCCAGCGGAGGGAGACCATCGCGGCGATGATGACGAACTGGAGGACGCCCTGAACGCCGGATATCTTGGCGTTTCGGAGGCCGATGTCGCCGACGAGGTCGGTGTCGGGGTTCTCGGAGGTTATCTCGCGGTAGATGCGGACTTCGCCGGGCATGAGGACGCCGTTCCCGAGGACGGTGAGGAGCGTGATGTCGACGAGGACGACGAGCATGACGGGGCTCGTCATCGCGAACGCGCCCATCGTGTCGTAGAGGAAGGCCGCGCTCCCGACGACGGCGACGCCGAACCACGCGAGCCAGCGCCGGTCGCGGAAGGCGTCGAACTGGTAGCCGATGCTGAGGAGCGAGGGGACGGTGACGGCGGCGGTGAAGAGTGCGAGCCACGGCATCGCGTGCGGGAAGACGCTCATCCGCATCGCGAGCGTGATGCCGCCGACCGTCGTGATCGCGGCGAGCGTCGGCATGACGAAGAAGAGTTTCGGGGTGAACTTCTCGAAGACGGCGGCGCGGACGCGCGGGTCGACGCCGCCGAGGACGGGCCCGATGACGGCGGCCATGAAGACGTCGATGCCGGTCCAGAGGGCGCCCGCCATCACGTGGACGTAGGTGTGTTGTTGGACGCTCGCGGCGGTGACGGCGTAGACGAGCGCGAGGAGTGGGAGCGCGACGACTGCGAGCGCGAACGCGGGGTTCGCGCGCCGCGCCAATCCGCCGATGGTGGCGACGACGCTCGTCCGATTCGTCGGCTGCGCGGACCGTGTACTCATGCGCTATGCTGTCTCACTAACTCACTTGACAGTACTGGTCGCGGCGACGGGACGGGCGTTCGCGGCTCAGTCGTCCGCGTCGAGCACGCCCTCGAGGACGCGGTCGCCGAACGCGAGCACGAGGAGCGCGCCGACGGCGTCGAAGAAGAGGTCGCCGAGCGTGTCTTCGTGCCCATACTGGATGAGGAGCGGTTCGAGGCCGAGGCGTCTGGCGGTCGTGTGGACGACGTACTCGAGGGCCTCCCAGAAGAGGCCGGCGCCGACGGTGGCGCCGAGGACGTAGCGCGTCGGGTCGCGGTCGCGGCGGCGAGCGAGGAGGTGGGCGGCGGCGCCGACGAGCGACGCGGAGAGCGTGTGCGTGACGTGGTCCCACCACCAGACGTCGTCGTAGGGTCCGAGCATCCCGGTGGCGTGGAGGAGCATGGAGCCGGAGAGCCAGACGCGGTGGCGGGGACCGAACCGGAAGCCGAGGGCGCACCGGAGGGCGCGCGGGAGGAACGTCGCGACGAACGCGACGAGGCCGTTCGCGACCGCGCCGGGGTTATGCTGGCGGACGCCGGTGGCGACCACGCCGAGGATGGCGACGCGGAGCGTCCAGTCGACGGCCGCACCCGCCCGCTCGATGCTGTCGGTGCTCACTGTACCGGAGAGCACTCGCGCGGCCGAGTTAACTGCCGTGGTCCGGCGAGCGGGACGCACTGCGAGGAGGAGGTACCCTGTCGGTTTGACCAATCCGGACATCCAGACAGGAGAGTCAGCCATGCCACTCAGACAAACTGGTCAGAAGTACTGTCCAGTAATACTGTACAGTAATACTGTATGGGGTTTCTGAGTGGTCGGGGTGAGCGGTGGCGCTGGATGGGCGTGCTGTGCAGGCGGGTTCGCTGTTCCGACGACGTGTTCGAGGAGACAGACGGGGTCGGTGTCGGGCTACCAGTCCGCGAACTTGTCGCGCCGGAAGAGGTCGAGTTCCTGGACGACGTTCGGGTCCTCCTGCTCGGCGGCGAACGCGATGGCGTCCGCGACGTCCTCGGGCGCGGCGGCCTCGTCGGGGTCGAGTTGCTCGCTGAACGCCGCGCCGTCCTCGCTCCCGAACTCCGTGCGGACCTCCGTCGGGTTCACCGCCGTGACGCCGACGCCCTCGGTGCCGACGTTCGCCTGCACGCTCAACGCGAGGCCGCGCGTCCACCACTTCGTCGCCGCGTAGACCGGGCTCGCCGGGCGCGGGTACTGCCCGGACATGCTGCCGAGGAAGATGAGGTTCCCGTCGCTCTCCTTCAGGTGGGGCATCGCGGCGCGCGCGACGTAGAACATCCCGTCGCAGTTCACCGCCATCATCTGCCGATAGGCCTCAAGGTCGAGGTCCTCGATGGTCGTCTCGTCGCGGCCGAGACCCGCGTTGTTCACGACGACGTCGAGGCCGCCGAAGGTGTCGACGGCGTCCGCGACGAGGGCCTCGACCGCCTCGGCGTCCGTGACGTCCGCCGCGTGGACGAGCACGTCGACGTCGTGGTCGGCGAGGAGGTCGTCCCGGAGTGCTTCGAGGCGCTCCGTCCGTCGCGCACTGAGCGCGACGTCCGCGCCGCGTACCGCGAGTTCGCGCGCCGTCGCGCGTCCGATGCCGGAGCTCGCGCCCGTGACGAGCGCGGCCGCGTCTTCGAGCGAATCGCTCATGGTCGAGCGGGTGAGTGACAGACCCTTAGGCGTTGTCCACTGGGACGCCCGTCGCGACGAAGTAGACGCCGGCGAGCGCGACGCCGGCGCCGGCGAGCGTGACGGCGGACGGCACCTCGTCGAGGAGGACGGCGGCGAGGAGCGTGCTGACGACGGGCGTGCCGAGCATCGCGGCGCTCCCGACGCTCGCGTCGACGTGCTCGAGCGACCAGTTGAATCCCGTGTGCGTGAGGAGGCCGGGGCCGACGGCGAGGCCGAGGAAGATGAGCCACTCGCGGGCCGGATACGGGCGGAAGACCGGCGTGCCCGTTCCGACGGCGAAGGCGCCGACGGCGAGCGTCGCCATCGCGTAGACGACGGTGACGTACGGGAAGAGCGGGAGGCGCTGCCGGACGGAGCGCCCGGCGAGCGTGTAGGCGGCGAAGCCGATGGCCGCGAGCACCGCGAACGCGTTCCCGAGGAGCGGGTGCGGGCCGCCGAGGAGCGAGGAGACGAAGACGCCGCCCGTCGAGAGGAGCGCGACGCCAGCGAACGCGACCGTGAGGCCGGCGAGCATCCGACGGGAGACGCGCTCGTCGAGGAGGGCGTACGCGCCGAGGGGGACGATGGCGGCGTGGAGTTGCGTGAGCGTCGTCGCGGCGGCGACGGTCGTCCAGTCGACGCTGCGGAAGAAGACGAGGAAGTGGCCGCCGAGGATGACGCCGGTGACGGCGCTCACGAGCAGGTCGCGCCCCGAGATCGCGCGGAGGGCGTCGCGGTGGCGGAGCAGGGCGACGGGCGCGACGGCCGCCGTCGTGAAGAGGAGGCGATAGAAGACCTGGGTCGCGGTCGGGGCGTGACTCCATCGGATGAGGATGGCGGCACTCCCGCCCGCGAGGATGGCGAGCAGGAGCACGAGCGGCGCGAATGCGCCGGGGTCAGAGCGGAATCGGTCGAGCATTCACTCGCGGATTCGAGGGACGCCGCCAAGAATGGCGTGATACGGAGGCGATTACGCGCGGTCGAGGTCGCTCTCGTACTCGCTCGCGGCCGCCGCCGAGGGTTCGTCCGGGTCGACGGCGACGTCCACGAGGTCGGGGCCGTCGCGGGCGAGCGCGGCGGCGACGGCGTCCGCGGCCGCGGTCACGGTGTCGACGCTGGTGGCGCGCACGCCCATCCCCTCGGCGACCGTGGCGAAGTCGGCGGCGTCCCACGCGAAGGCGCCCTCCTCGGCGTCGCGTATCGCCGGGGACTTCGAGATGACGCCGTAGTCGGCGTTGTTCGAGACGACGACGGTGACGTTCAGGTCCGCCTCGGCGAGCGTGTGAAGCTCGTGAACGCACATCATGAGGCCACCGTCGCCGGTGAGGCAGAGGACGGGCTCGTCGCGCCCGACGGCCGCACCGATGGCGGCGGGGAGGCCGACGCCCATGCCCGCCCACGACCCGGCGGTGACGAACGTCTCGGGGGTATGGGCGTCGAAGGCCTGCATCGACCAGAGGCGGAAGCCCCCGACGTCCGTCGTCACCGGGACGTCGCGCGGGGTGGCGTTGCGGACGGCGCGCAGGAGCGCGGGCGCGCGCTCCGGGTCGAGGAGGTCCGCGTCGGCGAGGTGGCGCTCGTACTCCGCGCGGACGTCGCGGCCGACCCGCTCGCCGTCCCAGGTATCTCCCGAATCGAGGCCGTCGAGCAGGCGGTCGGCGGCGGCCGCGACGTCGTCGACGATGGCGACGTCCGCGTCGTAGGCGGCGTCGACGTCCGAGAGCGCGAGCGTGACGTGGACGAGCGCGTCGCCCATCGGGAGCGACCAGCCGTCGGTGGTGACGCCGTCGAAGTCCGTTCCGAGGGCGAGCACGACGTCGGCGGCGTCGAGCGCGGCGACGGCCCCGGCGGGCGTGTGACTGCCGGTGACGCCGAGACACCGCGGGTCGTCCTCGGGGAAGACGCCCTTGCCCTTGTAGGAGGTGAGGACGGGTGCGTCCAGCGCGTCGGCGAGCTCGCGGACGGCCTCGGGGCCACCGGGAGAGCGCCGCGCGCCGCCGCCCGCGTAGACGAGGGGGCGCTCGGCGTCCGCGAGGAGGGCGCGCGCGGCGGCGTCGGCGGCCGCGTTGTCGTAGGTCCGCGTCTCGGGGGCGACCGCCGCGTCGGGGGCGTCGCCCACGTCGGCGGCGAGGAGCGAGGCCGGCACGCCCAGCCGAACGGGCCCGTAGGGCTCGGTGAGCGCCGTCTCGATGCCCGCCGCGACGGCGCTCGGGAGGTCGACGGCGCGCTCGACGGTGACGTTCTCCTTCACGACGGCGTCGAACGTCCCGGGGTCGAGTTCGTGGATGGGGCCCTTCCCCCGGTGCTCGGGCGCGACGTCGGCGGAGACGTGGAGTATCGGCACGCAGTCCTCGTGGGCGTTCTGCAGGCCGTGCATCGCGTTCGTGTCGCCCGGGCCGGGGACGGTGAGCGTCGCCGCCGGCCGGCCGGTCGCCTCGTAGTACCCCCACGCGACGTGCGGGATCGCCGTCTCGTGGCGCGCCATCACGTACGTCATCTCGTCGCGGTCGGCGACGACGCGGTCGAGCGCGAGCGTCTGCGTCCCCGGGAGACCGACGAGCAACTCGACGCCCGCGTCGCGGAGGGCGTCGTGGACGACGTCGGCGCCAGTTCGGCCCGTCATACGCGACCGAGCGGGCGCAGTGTACAAGGCAGTATCCCCCGACCCCTGCCGTCGGCGGTACAGTTATGCGCGCCTCGCTGGACGAACGAGCATGAGCGAGCACACGGTCCTCGTCCTCCGCGAGGGGACGCACGGAATGCCGATGAGCGAGTACGCCGCCGCGATACGCGAGCGACGACCCGACGACGACGTCGTCCTCGCGCGAACACGCGACGAGGAGCGCGAGCTGATCGCGGACGCGGACGTCGTCACCGGCGGCGGCCTCGGTCGGGACCTCCTCGAGCGCGCCGACGGGCTCGCCCTCTTCGCGGCAATCTCCGCCGGCTACGAGCACCTCCCGCTCGACGACATCACCGCGCGCGGCGCCGTCGTCACGAACGCCTCCGGGGTGCACGTCCCGAACATGGCCGAGCAGGTGCTGGGGAACCTCCTCGTCTTCGCGCGCCGCCTCGACGAGGGATGGCGCCGCCAGCAGGTGCCGCGCTGGGAGCACTATCAAGCGGGCGAGCTGAAGGACTCGACCGTCACCGTCGTCGGCCTCGGCGCCATCGGGCAGGGCATCGTCGCGCGCCTCGAGCCGTTCGGCGTGGAGACGGTCGGCGTGCGCTACTCCCCGGAGAAGGGCGGCCCGACGGACGAGGTCGTCGGCTTCGACGGCCCCGGCTTCGAGGCGGCGCTCGCGCGCACCGACTACCTCGTGCTCGCGTGCCCGCTGACGGACACGACCGAGGGCCTCGTCGACGACGCGGCGTTCGGGACGCTCCCGCCGGACGCCGTCCTCGTGAACGTCGCGCGCGGCGGCGTCGTGGAGACCGACGCGCTCCTCCGCGCCCTGCGCAAGAACGAGCTCCGGGGCGCCGCGCTCGACGTCACCGACCCCGAACCCCTCCCGGAGGACCACCCGCTCTGGGCGTTCGAGAACGTCCACGTCACGCCGCACATGGCGGGGAGCACGCCCGAGTACTACGAGCGGTGTGCGGACATCCTCGCGCGGAACCTCGAACGCGTCGACGAGACCGGCGACTACGCGGGCCTCGAGAACGCCGTCGCCGAACCCGAGTAGCGGGCTTCGACACGGTTTAGGCGACACGGGCGTTCGACTCGGACGAATGTCCATCGTAGTCGTGGGGTCGTACGTGGCGGGATTGACGATGCAGGTGCCGCGCTTCCCGGTCGCGGGCGAGACGATTTCGGCGTCGTCGTTTACGGCAGGCGCGGGCGGGAAGGGGTCGAATCAGGCGGTCGCGGTGTCGCGGCTCGGCGTCGAATCGGCGTTCGTCGGGCGGGTGGGCGACGACGACTACGCGGCCGACGCCGAGGCGCTCTGGGCGCGCGAGGGCGTCGGGGCCGAGCACGCCGAGCGAGTCAGTGAGGCGACGACAGGCGTCGCGTTCATCCTCGTGGACGACGACGGCGAGAACCAGATCGTCGTCTCGGGCGGCGCGAACAACCGACTCGGGAGCTCGGAAGTCGAGGCCGCACGCGACGCCATCGCGGACGCGGACGTCCTGCTCACCCAACTGGAGATCCCGGTCGCGGCCGTCGAGGCGGCGCTCGACGTCGCGGGTGAGGTGGGGACGACGGCGATACTGAACCCGGCGCCCGGCCACGGGTTGCCGAGGGAGGTGGTGGCGAAGGCGGACTACCTCACGCCGAACGAGAGCGAGGCACGCGTCGTCGCGGGCTACGGGCCGGACGACGACGTCTCTGATGAGACGGTGGCGCGCGACCTCCACGCGATGGGCGCGGGCACGGTCGTGCTGACGCAGGGCGCGAACGGCGCGATGGCGCTCGACGACGACGGCGTCACCTCGGTGCCGGCGCCGGACGTGACCGTCGTCGACCCGACGGGCGCGGGCGACGCGTTCAACGCCGGGTTCGCGGTCGGCCTCCACGAGGGCAAACCGCTGCGGGAGGCGCTCGCGTTCGGCTGTCGCGTCGGATCGCTCGCCACCACCGCAGAGGAAGTCGTGCCCGCGCTGCCGTCGCGCGAGGCCGTCGAGGAGTTCTAGGGACCGGGGTCGAGGAGCTCGACGGGGTGGGTGACGTCGCGCCCGAAGAGGTCGCCCATCTGCTCGGTGCAGGACGTCCCGCTCGCGACGAGCGTGCGGTCGTCCTCGTCGGCGAACTGCTCGTAGAGGTCCTCGCCGACGTCCATCGAGAGCTCGTAATACTCGGACTTGTAGCCGAAGCTCCCCGCCATCCCGCAGCACTCGACGTCCGAGGTGACGACGTCGAAGCCGTGGTCCTCGAGGACGGCCTCGGTGTAGGCCTCGACGCCGAGGGTGCGCTGCTGGCAGTGCGAGTGGTAGGCGACCGGCTCCTCGGGAGCGGCGAGAGTCGACCCATCGGCGCCGTTCTCGAGGAGGCCGTAGACGTACTCCATGACGTCGTAGCTGTTCTCGGCGAGGCGGTCGTGCGCCGCCTCCGGGAGGAGGTACTCGTACTCGCGGCGGAACGCCGCCAAGTCGGAGGGCTCGATGACGGCGACGTCGAAGCCCGCCTCCAGGTAGGGCTCGAGGTCGGCGGCGACCGCGTCGGCCTGCTCGCTCGCGGTGTCGATCATCCCCTGTGAGAGTGGGGCGCGCCCGCTCTCGATGGGCGAGGCGAGTTCGACGTGCGCGCCGAGCGCTTCGAGGACGCGGACTGCGGCCTTCCCGCGCTCGACGAGCACGTAGTTCGTGTAGGCGTCCGGGTAGAGGAGGACTTTTCGGGTGGCGTCCGCGTTCGGCGCGCGCGGCCGTCGGGACTCGAACCACTCCACGAGCGTCTCGCGCTGGAACTGCGGGAGGTCGCGTTCCCGGGAGACGCCGAGGTACTCGTCCATGAGCGAGCGGACGGGGCCGAGTTTCGCCGTCCAGTTCGAGAGGGGCGCGGTCTTGCTCCCGAGTTCGGCGAGCGTCCCGAAGTTCCCGAAGAGGCGCTTCTGGAGGTCCACCGAGTCCTCGGCGTCCGGGGTGAGGCCCTCGACGAGGAACTCGAACTCGCTCGGGGTGGCGTCGCCGTTCAGCCGGTCGCGGACGACCGTGTTGATCCACGGGATATCGATCTTCACGGGGCAGGCGTTCACGCAGCGCGAGCACCCCGTACAGAGGTCGTTGAACTCGTCTGCGGCCTCCTCGCCGCGAAGGCCGGCCTCCCAGCCGGTCGCGATGCCGCCCGTGTAGGTCTCGCCGCCGAAGGCGTGGCCGCCGACGTGCTGGAAGTTCCCGCAGGAGTTCGCGCACGCGCCACAGCGGATGCAGTAGAGCGTCTCCTTCAACTGGTCGTCCTCGCGCATGTCGAGGCGGCCGTTGTCGATGAGGACGAGGTGGAACTCGCGCTCGCCGTCGCCCGACCCGAGGGGGTCGTCGGGGTTCTCGAAGTCGATCGTGGGGGAGTCGACGGGCGGCGTGAACATCGAGACGTACTGCGAGATGTCCTGTCCGGTCGCGGTCTTCGAGATGAGCTCGACGAACGGCTGGAGCTCCTCGACGCTCGGGAGGATCTTCTCGACGCCGGTGACGGCGACGTGCGTGTCGGGCGTCACGGCGGTCTTTCGGGCGTTGCCCTCGTTGGTGACGAGCGTGATGGTGCCCGAGTCCGCGAGCACGAAGTTCGCGCCCGTCATCCCCATGTCGGCGGCGTGGATCTTCTCGCCGAGGTAGTCGCGCGCGAACGCCGTGAGCTCCTCGGCGGTCTCGAAGGGCTCCTCGGGGTCGAAGACCTCGTTGAAGAGGTCGGCGACGTCCTCGCGCGAGCGGTGGAGCGACGGGCCGATGAGGTGGGAGGGGCCCTCGTCGGCGACCTGAAGGACGAACTCGCCGAGGTCGGTCTCCCAGACGTCGACGCCGGCGGCCTCGAGGGCGTCGTTCATCTCGATCTCCTCGCTCGTCATCGACTTCGACTTGACGAGGGTGTCGGCGTCCTTCGAGTCGGCGACGTCAGTGATGTACCGGTTGGCGTCGGCGGCGTCGTCGGCGACGTAGAGGTGGCCGCCGTTCGCCTCGACGCTCTCGCGGACCTGCTCGACGAGCGCGGGGAGGTCCGCGATGGCGTCCTCCTTGATGGCGCGCGCTTCCTCGCGGAGCGCCTCGAAGTCGTCGAAGCGCTCGATGGCGTCGTAGCGCTCCGCGTTCATGTGCGTGATGTTCTCGTGGACGGCGTCGCCCTCGGTCTCGAGGAGGTGGCGTATCTTCTCGGCCTTCCGGCGGCGCTCGGCGCTCATCGTTCCTCCAGAATCAGGACGTGGACGTGTTTCGGGCCGTGGACGCCCTCGACGAGCGCGCCCATGTCGCCGGTGGAGCTGACGCCGGTCGCGAAGACGGACGACCCCCCGTCGGCGAAGCGCACGCCGAGGTGGTCGCTCGCGGACTCGACGTCCGGGAGGACGTCCGACTCGCGGACGACGGCGACGTGTGTCGGCGGGTAAAGGCTCACGGGCTCGGTCCCCGCGGGGTCGGAGTCGACGACGAGCGTCCCGTAGCGGGCGATGGCCTTCCCGGCGCGCGTCACGCCGGTGTTGGCCTCGCGCAGGAGACGCGGTGTCGGGGGCGTCTCCACGGCAGTCCCGTCGAGGGAGACGCCGTCGATACCCAAGGGCACGCCGACCGCAGGTGGGTCGATGGCGGACGCGAGCGCGTCCTCGAACCCGTCGGGGGTCGTCCGCGTCCACCCCACCTCCAGGCGGTCGAGCGACGATTCGAAAGTCGATAGCGCGGTGCTCATGTCCGGGTCTTCTTCGACCGTCCTGTTAACCCTTGGCTTGCCGGGTGGTCACGCGTCCCGGTCGCGGCGGTTGCGGACGGCGGTCGCGGCGAGCGAGATGGCGTCGCGCATGCTCGCCGGGGAGGCGACGCCGTCGCCCGCGATGTCGAATGCGGTGCCGTGGTCGACGCTCGTGCGGACGATGGGGAGGCCGACGGTCACGTTGACGCCGCTCACGCCCCCGGCCTCGTCGAAGCCGAGCGTCTTGATCGGGATGTGGCCCTGGTCGTGGTACATGGAGACGACGCAGTCGAAGGCGCCGCGCGCGGCGCGGACGTACACCGTGTCCGGGGACTCGGGGCCGACGGCGTCGATGCCCTCGGCGCGGGCGCGCTCGACGGCGGGCGCGATCTCGTCGGCTTCCTCGTCGCCGAGGAGGCCGCCGTCGCTCGCGTGCGGGTTCAGGCCGGCGACGCCGATGGTCGGGTCGTCGAGGCCGAGGTCGCGCAGGCCCTCGCGCGTGACGCGAATCGTGTCGAGGACGCGCTCCTCGGTGACGAGGTCGCAGGCCTCGCGGAGCGGGACGTGCGTGCTGACGTGCGTGACGCGGAGGTCGTCCTCGACGAGCATCATCGAGTAGGTCTCGGTGCCCGTGCGCTCGGCGAGGAGGCCGGTGTGCCCGGCGTGCTCGGCGCCCGCCATGCGGGTCGCCTGCTTGTTGATCGGCGCGGTGACGATGCCGTCGACGACGCCGTCGAGCGCGAGGTCGATGGCGCGCTCGACGTAGTCGAGGCTCGCCGCGCCGAACGACTCGCGGAGGACGCCCCACTCGTGGTCGGCGACGTTCGCGAGGTCGAGGACGTCCATCGTCCCGGCGTCGTAGCGCGCCTCTCGCGGGTCGTCGATGGCGCGCACGTCGAGGTCGAGGCCGCGGATGGCGAGCGCGCGCCGGAGGACGGCGGCGTCGCCGACCACGAGGAGGTCGGCGTCCGTCGCTCCCTCGGCGAAGGCGGCGGCGACGACTTCCGCGCCGATACCGGCGGGGTCACCCATCGTCACGGCGAGTCGCGGGGGTCGCTCCATTCGCCGATGCTTCGGCAGGTGGGGGCTTTACCGTTTCGCGCCGGGGACGCGCCGGACGTAGTCGAGGGCGTCGGCGAGCGTCGCGTCGCCGCCGAACGCGCCGGCTTTCGTGACGAGCGGCGTCCCGTCGGCGCGGCCGCCGCGCACGACGCTCCCGGGGACGCCGGGCGCGACGGCCTCGCCACGGAGCGCCAACCCGCCGGCGTCGAGGGCGTCGAGGGCGGCGCGGGCGACGGCGCCGCCGGTGAGAACGAGGCCGTCAGGCGCGCTCGCGTCCCAGACGGCGCGTGCGGCACGCCCGAGGGCGTCGGTGACGCGGTCGCGCGCCGCGCGCTCGCTCACGTCGGCGTCGCGGGCGGCGGCGAGCGTCGTCTCGACATCCTCGCGGGTTCGCGCGGACGCGAGGACGACGACGGACGAGGCGGCGAGGCGGTCCCGGCAGGTCGAGACGGCGTCGGCGGCCGCACCCTCGGGGTCGGTGACGGCGCGCTCGGCGGCGAGCGAGACGACCGCCGAATCGGGCAGGTGGTCGAGTTGGGCGAGCGTCTCGGGGGCGACGCTCCCGGCGACGCCGAACGCCGTGCCGGTGGGGGTCTCGCGGAGGGACTGGCGCTCGACGGTGGGCGCGTCGAGGGTGACGTGCTCGGCGAGGCCACCGCTCCCGACGAGAAGGGCGTCTCGCTCGCGCGCGGCGTCCGCGACCGCGGCGAGATGGGAGTCGTGGACGGCGTCGACGGCGGTGACGCGCGCGCCGTCCAGCGCGACGTCGCCGCGCGCGACCCGTTCGACGCCGGTGTGTCCGACGTCGTCGAGGCCCTGCGCACGCAGGAGGCCGGGAAGCGAGGAGTCGGTGACGGGGCCGTCCGGGTCGTTTCCGGCGGGCGTGTCGGCGACGAGGTCGCCCTCGACGAGGTGGACGCCACACGCGGTGACGCGGCCGTTCGAGGGGAACGCGGGCGCGACGGCGGCGGCCTCGGCGTCGGCGGCGTCGAGCGCGGCCGCGATCTCGGGGCCGAGGTTCCCGCGAAGCGTCGAGTCCACCTTCTTGTAGACGACGGCGGCGTCGACGCCCGCGAGGACGTCGCGGACGCGGCGGGCGGCCGCGTCCGGGGCGAGATAGCGCGAGTCGGTGTCGGCGACGACGACGGCGGCGTCCGTCTCGAAGTCGGGGGTGAGGCAGACGACCGTCTCGTGGCCGCGCGCGGCGAAGCCGTGGCCGGTGTCGCACGCGCCCGTGAGGTCGTCCGCGACGACGAGCGCCGCCCGCTCAGTCATCGTCGAAGCCGAACGCGAAGTCCCCGGCGGCGTCGAAGGAGAGGGCGACGCGCGGGCCGACGGTCGTGTCGTCGCGCGCATCGAGGTCGGCGGCGACCGGCTCGGAGACGTAGAGCGCGTCGGGTTCGAGGGTGTTCTCGATGTAGGCGATGCGGAGGTCGGCGGGGTCTTTCACGCCGAGCATCGAGTAGGCGAGTTCGAGGGTCGCGCGGTCGCTCGGCGTGACGACGGGCACGAAGACGCGCGCGGGTTCGCCGCTCGTCGCCGCGTTCGTGTAGGTGTCCGCGAGGTCGACGTCCGCGAGCAACTGCTCGTGGGCGAAGTCCGCGAGCCCCATCCCGATGGCGTTCCCGTGCGAGGCGAGCGTGAGACCACGGACGTAGATACGGCCGATGTCGGGTGTATCTGGCTCCTCCTCGCCGGCGTAGCGATAGCGTCCGATGACGTTCGTGTCCATGCCCGACCCGGAGACGTCCTTCCCGAGTTCGTCGACGACGAGCAGGTCGAGGTCATCAACGGGGAGGCCGGCGAAGAGGTCGGCGGATGCCTCGAGCAACTCGGGTTCGCGATCGAGTATCTCGTCGGCGGGCACGCCCTCGATGCGGGCGGCGCGCTCGCGGGCGTTGTCGAGGAGGGCGATGCCGCCGACGACGGGCGTTTCCTCGAAGAGGAGCGCGGCGCGCTCGCGGATGACGGTTTCGAGGCCGCGCGAGATGGCGGCGTTGTGCATCTCCTCGGCACCGCGCTGTTTCCCGAGGCCGACGACGGCCATCTTCGCGAGGCCGGACTCGACGTCGCCCCGGAAGTCGGTGTGGAGTTTGACGCGGTTCGCGAGGAGGACGGCGTCCGCATCGAGCGCGACCGTCGAGGCGGGGACGGGACGCCCCTCGTCGTCCTCGGCGACGGATTCGACGGCCATCGACGCGCGTATCTCACACCCCAGCGAGTCCTCGGTGACGCCGTACTCGGCGAGGACCTCGCGCTGTCCCTCGGCGGTGGCGCCGCCGTGGCTCCCCATCGCGGGGAGGACGAACGGTTCGAGGCCGCGCTCGCGGAGTTCGTCGACGGCGGTGGCGACGAGTTCGGGCATGTCGTGGATGCCGCGACTCCCCATCGTCACCGCGACGTCGGCGCCGTCGTCCAAGGACTCGAGCGCGGGAATCGCGTCGATGGCGTCGCGGGTCGCCGCCGCGACGTCGTCGACCCGTGGCGGGTCGCGGTGGCGTTCGGCGAACGCAAATCGCGGGAAGTCGGCGACGTCGACGTCGTTGATGGCCGCGAGCGCGTCGGCGTCGGGCACGTCGAGTTCGACCATGTGAGGTACTCGCACGAGGGTCGTCTTAGCGGTGGCGACTCGTCGCCCCCGTCGGCCTTACTCGGTGCGCGACTCGACGGTGTCGAGGAGGGCGTCGGCGGAGTCGTCGAGCGTCGTGAGCGCGCCGTGAATCATCGCGTTGAGGGTCTCGTCGGGGGCGAAGACGCGGTCGTCGGTCTTCAGGCCGAAGACGGGGACGTCGTTCTCGTGGGCGATGCCGATCTCGACCATCACGCCCTCGTCAGGGACGCGGCCGTCGAGGACGGCGACGACGGCGTCCGACTCGACGACGCCCTCGCGGTCGAGTTCGAAGATCGTCTCCATGCGCTCGGCCTCGGAATCGAACTCCCGGTCCACGGTCTCGACGCCGTCGCGCTGCGGGAGGAAGACGTCGTGGCCGGCGTCCTCGAGACGGTCGGTGAGGTCGGCGTTGAACGAGCGCTCCATCGGGTTGAACAGCGGCGCGGCGAAGTAGAGTCGCATACCGCAGCATCGGCCCAGCGGGGATTAACGGTTCCGCGTCGCGCACGCCACCGACGGCGAGCGCTTAAGTGCGTCTCGGCCCGCCGTTGGAGTATGTCCCGGAAAGTCCTCTTCGACACCGACCCCGGCTGCGACGACGCGGTGATGCTCGCCGTCGCGCTCGGCCACGACGATGTCGACGTCGTCGGCCTCTCGACCGTCTGCGGGAACACCACCGTCGAGAACACGACGCGGAACGCGCAGGCCATCCTCGAGCTCGGCGGACGCGACGACGTGCCGGTCGCTCGCGGCTGTGCGCGCCCGCTCGTGGACGAGCTCGCGACCGCCGAGTGGGTCCACGGCGAGGGCGGCATCCGGGGCGACCTCCCCTATCCGGAGGAGGAGGAGGTCGTCGAGTCGCACGGCGCGGACTTCATCCTCGAGCAGGCCTACGAGCACGGCGCGGACCTCACGATCGCGGCCGTCGGCCCGCTCCCGAACCTCGCGCTCGCGCTCGCCAAAGAGCCCGACCTCCCGGAGATCGTCGGCGAGATCTACGTGATGGGCGGGGCGGCGCTCGCCGGCGGGAACGTCACGCCGGTCGCGGAGGCGAACTTCCACAACGACCCGGCGGCGGCGAGTCGCGTCGTGCAGGACGCGCACGCGAAGATGGTCGGCCTCGACGTCACCGACAGTGCCTCGATCCCCTTCGCGGACATCGAGGAGTACGAGGAGCGCGGCGGCGCCTTCGACGTCGTCGCGGAGTGGCTGCGCTACCCCACGGAAACGCTCGACGTCGGCGAGGAGGGGCCCGCGATCCACGACGCCGCCGTCGTCGCGGACCTCATCGACCCGGGCGTCCTCGACTTCGAGGAGTACTACTGCGAGATCGACACGACGGGCGGCCCATCCCACGGTTCCGTCATCTGCGACCAGCACGACATCTACGGCGAGGAGCCGAACACCCACGTCGCCGTCGACATCGACGTCGAGCGCTACCGCGAGACCGTCGAGGCCGGCCTCGAGGGGTACGCGGCGGGCGCGAGCGGCGACTGACGGGGGACGGCGGTTTTCCGGCTGGTTCATCGAGCGGTTAGCGGCGGCGCCGGCGACATCGAGTCCCGTCGAGACGCCACACCGAACCCAGATAAACTGTATGTCGCGATATTCAATGCCGGGGTGCGGACGCGTGCGGAGTGGCGCACGATAGCGCTCGGCGCGAGCGATGCTCTAGATCCAGTCCTGGCGGCGGAAGTGCGCGAGCATCAGGCCGGTGACGAGCACCATCCCGAGCATGGTCGCGGGGTAGGCGTAGTCCCAGCCGAGTTCCGGCATCGCGACGGCGCCGCCGTCGAAGTTCATGCCGTAGACACCGACGACGAACGTGAGCGGGATGAAGATGGTCGCGACGACGGTGAGCGTCTTCATCACCTCGTTGGTGGACTGGGAGACGGAGTTGAGGTAGATGTCGCGCGACCCGCTGGAGAGGTCGCGATAGGTCTCGATGAGGTCGACGACCTGGACGAGGTGGTCGTAGACGTCCCGGAAGTACTTCTCGTTCTCGTCGGCGACCTCGGGGATGTCGCCCCGGGAGAGGTAGGAGAGGGTTTCGCGGGCGGGCCACGCGATCTTGCGGAAGGCGAGGAGGTCGCGCCGAACGTCGTTCAGCTCCTCGAGGATGTCGGGGCTCGGGTTGTCGAGGACGCGCTCCTCGACGGACTCGATGTCGTCCTCGATCTCGTCGAGGAGGTGGAAGTAGTCGTCGACGATGGCGTCCATGATGCGGTAGGCGAGGAAGTCGGTGCCTCGGTTGGCGACGCGCTCGCTGTGGGACGACCACCGCGACGTCCCGGGTTCGACGACGTCGACGTCGGTGGTGGAGAGGGTGACGAGCCAGTCCTCGCCGATGAAGAAGCCGACGGGACTGGTGCGGATCTCCTTGTCGAACTCGACGTCGGCACGCTGACTGAGGGTAGCGGTCTTCATGAGGACGAACGTGTGCGCGTCGTACTCCTCGACCTTCGGGCGGGTCTCCTCGCGGACGACGTCCTCGACGGCGAGCTGGTGGATGTCGAAGCGCCGGCGGAGGCGTCGGAGGTCGGCCGATTCGGCGGCGTCGGCGTGGACCCACGTCTCGCCGTCGGTGTCGACGGCGGCGCCGAGGTCGTCGAAGCGCTCGACGCCGTCCGGCGTGTACGTCATCGCGTGGAGCGTCATCGCGTGTCCTCCACGGATGGTTGGGGGATCACGATGAGGCTGATGCCCGCCATGACGGCGGTGAGGGAGAACGCCCGGCCGGGGTATGCGACGGAGACACCGGCGACGTAGGCGAGGAGGCCGGGAACGAGGAGCGCGCTCCCCGCGACGGTGTAGCGGTCCATACGCCCGCTCACACGCCCCGGAGGGATAGAAGACACGGGCCATACGATAATACTAGACAGTACACTTAGTCAGTAATACTTCGTAGGTGTACTGAGTGGGTTGGCGAAAGCTACTTGGTCGGCCCCGCGCATGGAGTGCGTATGCCGACGACCGCATACACGATCTGGAGCGAGGCCGGCGGGGTGGGGAAGACCACCTTCACGGTCACGCTCGCGGCCGCGCACGCCCGACACGGCCAGCGCGTGCTCGTCGTCGACCTCGACCCGCAGGACGGCGGGGCGACCCACCACTTCGGCGCGACCGACGAGCGCTCGAACCCCGAGGCGGACAACCTCGTCCGGCACATGATCGGCCGTCCGAAGGGCGACTTCGCGGACCTCGTCGAGGGCGTCGCCGACGGGATCGACCTCGTGCCGTCGCACAACATGCTCGAATCCCTCGAGCGCAACCTCCTGCGCGCCCAGCGCATGGAGGAGGACATGGGCGAGGAGTTCGTCCCCGAACGCCAACTCCGCCGCGTCCTCAGCGAGAACGCGATTCCCGAGACGTACGACGTCATCATCATCGACCCGCCCGCGACCGGCGGCCAGCACGTCTACAACGCCGTCTACGCGGCGTCGAACCTCCTCATCCCCATCGAGCTCTCCGCGAAGGGACAGGAGTCCGTCGAGGGGATGCGCGACACCGTCGAGGGCATCGAGGCCGAGCTCGAGGACGTCGAAGTCGGCGTCCTCGGCGTCGTCCCGAACCGCGTCTCGAACACGAAGACCCAGTCGGCGTACAAGGAAGCCCTCGAGGAGCAGGGCTTCCCCGTCGCGCCGGTGGAGGTCCGCGAGCGCCGCGCGATGCTGGAGGGCGCGTGGGACGCCCAAACGACCCCCTACGAGTTCGCGACCGGTCGCGAGCGCGTTCGCGAACGCGAGCTCGAGACGCTCCGGCAGTTCGACGAGCTCGCGCGCTACGTCGCCGCGCAGTTCGGCGTCGAGTTGGACGAATCCGACATCGACGAGGAGGTGCGACTATGAAGTCCGGCGCGAGCGACCCGTTCGCAAACGACGACGACGAAGGCGAGGAGGCGAGGGAGTCCGAGGCCGACGCGTCGTCCGAGGGTGCGGCGAGCGAGAGCGGGGACGCGTCGAGCGACGAACCGATCGAACTCCCCTACATCTACCGGCGCGACAAGGTGAAGGACGAGCGCCCGGACGTCCACCAGCTGTTCGTGCGCTCGGAGACGGACGAATCGGCGCGCGACGCCGAGCGAGACCTCGAGAAACTCCTCGGCGAGGACGTCTACCGCCTCGACGCCCGCGAAGCAATCTACCTCGCGGGGATGCGCCACCTCGACGAGGCGGCGGACGTGCTCCGCGAGTGGGGGTACGACCGCTGACCGGCGAGCCGGCGGACCGGGCCGTACCCGCTCTGAGCCCGCCGAATACCAGCTGACAGGCACTTACATAGATAGGGGTGTAAACCGACGCGGCAGAACACTTATATCGCGGCTCGGCTTACGTGACGTAACATGAGTGCAGACGAAGCGACCTGCAACTGCAAGGTCGGCCGGGTCGCGTCCGAGTACGGGCTCGGGGAGATCGGCGAGGAACTGGCGTCGCTCTGGCGCGGCGAGGAGGGCGAGTCGTACAGCCTGCGCGACCTCCAGCATTACTTCAACCAGCGCGTCCTCGAAGCGGAGTTGCGCTCGGCGAACGTCGAGGTGCTCGACGGCGAACTGGAGAACACCTATCGCCTCCTCACGGACGACGACGTGAGCGCGGGGATGCGGACGCAGGCGATGGGGCGACTCGAGCGCGACGGCGTCGACGTCGAGGCCGTCGAGAAGGACTTCGTCTCCCATCAGTCCATCCACACGCACCTCCGGGAGTGCCTCGGCGCCGAGAAGGACCCCGAGCCGGCGGACCGCGTCGCCTCGACGCAGAGCACGGTCGGATCGCTGGAGGCGCGCACGGAGAAGATCGCGGCCAACAACCTCGAACGCCTCGCCGGCGAGGAAGTGTCGCTCGAAGGCTTCGACGTCATCGTGACGACGCACGTCACCTGCGACGAGTGCGGGCGGCGCTACGAGTTCGGCGACCTACTCGACGACGGTGGCTGTGAGTGTCGCCTCCCACAGCACGCCTGACGGCTTGCAGTACCTATAAGTCGGCACGCTTCGTCAGGGGCGGGTATGCAAACGAGTCGTGCCGAGGGGACGGACGCGAGTATCCGAGTCTCCAACATCGGCGGTATCGAGTCGACGGAAGTCGACCTCACACCGGGCGTGAACGTCCTCGTCGGACGGAACGCGACCAACCGGACGTCCTTTCTCCAGTCGCTGATGGCGGTCTCGGGGAGCCAGCGCGCGTCGCTGAAGGGCGACGCCGAGGAGGGCCGCGTCGAACTCGAGCTCGGCGACGAGACGTTCACGCGCGTCCTGACGCGGCGCGGCGACGGCGTCGACTTCTCCGGCGACCCCGTCCTCGACGACCCCGAGCTCGCGGACCTCTTCGCGTTCCTCCTCGAGGACAACGAGGCGCGTCGCGCCATCGCCACGAAGGGCGACCTCCGAGACCTCGTGATGCGACCGGTCGACACGGAGGCGATCAACGACCGCATCGACGAACTCGTCGCGGAGCGCGAGCGCATCGACGACGAGATCGAGAGCGCGGACGCTGCGAGCCGCCGGATTCCCGAGCTCGAGGAGCGCCGCGTCGACCTGCAGGACGAGATCGAGGCGAAGCGCGAAGCCCTCGAAGCCAAGCAGGACGAGATCGACGAAGCCGACGCCGGCGTCGAGGAGTCCCGCGAGGAGAAGGACGACCTCGAGCAGGCGCTCGACCGGCTGAACGACCGGCGCGCGGAGCTCGAACGCGTCGCCTCGCGGCTGGAGAACGAGCGCTCCAGTCTCGCGTCCGTCCGCGAGGAGCGCGAGGACGTCGAGGAGACGCTCGCGGACCTCGACGCGGTCGACGAGGACGAGGTGACGTTCCTCGAGGAGCGCGTCTCCTCGCTTCGCGATCGGAAGCGGCGCCTCGACTCGACGATCACGCAGCTCCAGAGCCTCATCCAGTTCAACGAGGAGATGCTCGACGGCGAGCACACCGAGGTCCTCCAGCTCCTCGCGGACGAGGAGGGCGCGGAGTCGAGCGCGGTGACGGACGCGCTCCTCCCGGAGTCCGAGCACTCGCAGGGCCGCTGTTGGACGTGTGGCTCCGAGGTGTCGATGGACGACGTCGAGGAGACGCTGGAGAAGCTCCGCTCGCTCGCGCGCGAGAAGCGCACGGAGCGCTCGGACGTGACGAGCGAGCTCGAGGACGTGCAGGCCGAGCGCAACGAGCTCGAGACGCGCATCGAGCGCCGCGAGAGCCTGGAGTCGCGGCTCGAGGACCTCGGCGAGGAGATCGAGGAGCGCGAGGACGCCGTCGAGCGCCTCACCGACGAGCGCGAGGAGGCACAGACGGCGGTCGAGGACCTCGAGGAGACGGTCGAGGACCTCGAGGAGGGCCGGCACAGCGCGGTGCTCGACCTCCACCGGGAGGCGAACGAGCTCCAGTTCGAGCTGAACGACCTGCAGGACGACCTCGAGCGCGTCGAGGAGGAGATCACGGAGCTGCAGGCGGAGGCGGACCGCCGCGAGGACCTCGAAGCGGAGCGCGAGGAACTGACGACGGAACTCGAGGACCTGCGGACGCGCATCGACCGCCTCGAAGCGGAGGCTGTCGAGTCGTTCAACGAGCACATGGAGACGGTGCTCGACGTGCTCGATTACGGGAACGTCTCGCGGGTGTGGATCGAGCGCGCGGAAGAGCAGGTCCGGCAGGGCCGCCGGAAGGTGGAGAAGACGGTGTTCCGCCTGCACGTCGTCCGCACGGGCGCGGACGGCACCGCCTACGAGGACACGGTCGACCACCTCTCGGAGTCCGAGCGCGAGGTCATCGGCCTCGTCTTCGGCCTCGCGGGCTACCTCGTCCACGAGGTCTACGAGGAGTGCCCGTTCATGCTGCTGGACTCGCTGGAGGCCATCGACTCGGATCGCATCGCGGCGCTCGTCGACTACTTCCACGAGTACGCGCCCTACATCGCCGTCGCGCTCCTGCCGGAGGACGCGCAGGCGCTCGACGACGACTACCGGCGCGTCACCGAGATCTGAACCGCGTCGCGTTCAGCGACGCGGAACGCCCGCCGCGCTAGACGGTGAGCGTGGTCTCGGCCCACCCGGACGCGCCCGAGGGGAAGGTGTCCGTCTCCGCTCGCGGTTGGACGGTGCCGTCGTCGGTGACGGCGCGCGCGCGGACGTCGTGCTCGCCGCTCGGCGGAGCCTCCCACGTGTAGGCCCACTGGCGCCAGACGTCGCCATCGAGCGCGCCGTCGAGGCGCTCGGAGAGTCGGGCGTCGCGCCACGTCTCGCCGCCGTCGACGCTGACCTCGACGCGGGCGACGCCGCGCGTGCCGGCGTAGGCGACGCCGGCGAGCGTGACGGCATCGGGGGCGCGCTCGGTCGCCCAGATCTTCGTGACGGCGTTCACGGGACCGGTGCCGTGCCAGCCGCGGCGCTCCCAGTAGCCGTCGGCCTCGCGCTCAAGGAACTCGAGGGCGGTCACCCACTTGACGTTCACCTCGCCCCAGTGGCCGGGGACGAGCAGGCGGACCGGGTGGCCATGCGCGCGGGGGAGGGGGTCGCCGTTCATGCCGAACGCGAGGAAGCCGTCGCGGAGCGCGGCGAGGGGGAACTCGACCTCGTAGCCGTCGGCGGCGTGGACCATGACGCAGCCGCAGTCGCTCGATATCGCGCGGCCCTCGAGGAGCGCGTCGACGGGGACGCCGGTCCAGACGGCGGTGTCGGTGAGTTTCCCGTCGACGGGGTCGGAGACGCAGCGGAGGGTGTCGACGGCGTCGGTGCGCTCCTCGCGTTCGCGGAGGGCGTCGAAGCCGACGGGCGCGGGGTCGTCGATGGCGCCCTCGAAGCGCAGCTCCCAGTCGGCGGCCTCGACGTAGGGGTCGGCGCTGTTGATGTCGACAGTGTAGAACTCGTCGTTCGTGGAGAGGAGGCCGGGGAGGCCGTCGACGGCGAGCGATTTCTCGTCGGCGTCGGCTTCGAGGGCGGCGACGCGTTCGTCGCGGTAGCGCCCGTCGGCGGGGACGGGTGTGCGGACGGCCGTGTTGCGGCCTGCGTAGCCGGCGAGCGCGCCGAAGACGGCGACGCCGCCCGCGGCGCGGAGGACGCGGCGACGGGCGGGCGAGAGCGCGGCGCGGGGCGGTCGCGGGTCGGCGAGGAAGTAGAGGACGACGACGGCGGCGGGGACGCCGGCACCGAACGCGCGAAAGAGGGAGCCGGTGGTGACGGCGGTGACGGCGGTGACGAGGAGGGCGACGGCGAAGACGCCGAGCGCGGGGGCGTCGAGTCGGAGGGCGATTTCGACGATGCTACCGACGAGCGCGGCGAGCACGAGCACGGTGAGGGCGAACGCGACGGCGTAGGCGACGGCGTCGGTGAGGCCGGGGGCCTGCGAGACGACGACGCCGACGAGGGCGCCGGGCGTGTATCGTGCGACGACGTCGTAGGCGGGGGTGACGACGAACGCGAGCGTCGCGCCGGCGACGGCAAACGACCCGGCGACGGCGGCGAGCGCGGCGAGCACGGGCGCGGCGACCCGGTCTATGTCGGCCATGCACGCGATACGGGTGGTCCCGTGTTAGCAGTTGTGCCTCCCGTGGTCCCGAAACCACTATGGCTCTCTCGAACCCCGAGTCTGTATGAGCGAGACGGCACGCGCGGACGGGGGGACCGGGGGAGAGGAGGAGCGACGGGACGTGGTGGTCGTCGGCGGCGGGCCGGCGGGCTGTGCGGCGGCGGTGTTCACGGCACGCTACGGCCTCGACACCGTCGTCTTCGACCGCGGTCCGTCCTCGATTCGGCGCTGTGGCCACCTCGAGAACTACCTCGGCTTCCCCGCCGGCATCGACATCGAGACGTTCGTCGCCCTCGCCCACGACCACGTCGAGCAGTCCGGTGGCGACGTGATCGCCGACACCGTGGAGTCGGTCGAGCGCGCCGACGGTGGCTTTCGGGTGGCGACGGCCGACGGCCGCGTCGTTCGTGCGGAGCGCGTCGTCGCCGCCGCGAAATACGGGGGCGACCCGTTCCTCGGCCTCGACGAGGACGCCGTGGAAGTCGTCGCACACGACGGCGAGGAGTCCGAGCGCTTCGACTCGGCGTACGCGGACCGAGAGGGCCGAACCCCGACGGAGGGCTTCTACGTCGCGGGGCCGCTCGCTGGCGTGCGCGACCAAGCGCTCGTCGCGGCGGGCCACGGCGCCGGGGTCGGGTGCGCCATCGTCGAGGACGTCCGCCGCGAAGCGGGCTACTGGGAGGCCGTCGCCGCCTACTACGACTGGGTGCGCCGCGAGGAGAACCTGACCGGCGAGTGGGCGGACCGCGAGCACTGGCGCGAGTACCTCGCGGCGAACGCACCCGAGGACGTGGACGAGGAGACGTTCCAGCGGGTGTGCGAGGCGTACATCGACGAGCGCTTCGCGCAGTACCGCTCGCCCGAGGAGCGCGAACGCCTCCAGTCGGAAGGCCACGCGCGCCTCGCCGAGCACCTCGACGTCGAGTAGGTGCCGTCGTGTTCGCCCGACGGGAGCGGGGTCGATTACACAGATACGGTCGTAAAACGCCTGTAACCGACGGTACTGCGTCGATGAACGATGGCCCGTCTCCACGGGCGGCCGTAGACAGTGGTCCCCGTTTCCCGCTGGAGGATCCCGAACGCGCTGTCCGGGCTTGTGGCTGATGTGTTCGTTTGCACACCGAGAACAACACTTATACGATTCCAGTGTAGTCGATCAAATATGCCCGAACAAAGCCGGCGAACGGTCGACGCAGTCCACACCGCCTGCGATATCCTCGATGTCCTCCAGACGCGCGAGCGTGCGGGAGTTACCGAAATCGCCGAGGAGGTCGGACTCGCGAAGGGAGCTGTCCACCGTCATCTAGTGACGCTCAACAACCGCGAATACGTTGTGAACGAGGACGGCGAATACCGCCTAAGCCTCCGCTATCTCGATATGGCGAACCAGGTGAAGGGGATGGTCGGGAACTACGACGTCATCGCGGGCGAACTCCAGAACCTCGCGGAGGCTACGGGCGAAATCGCGCAGTTCGCGACTGAAGAGCACGGATGGGTGACGTACGTGTACAAATCAACCGGTGATTCCGGTATTCAAACGGCCTCTTCGGCGGGCAAGCGCGAGTACATGCACTCGACGTCGCTCGGGAAGGCGATGCTCGCAGAGATGGACGAGGAGCGTGCCCGCGATATTCTCGCCGATCACGAGATGCCAAAGAAGACCGAACACACGTGCACGGACGCCGAGGCGCTGATGGAACTTCTCTCGGACGTCCGCGAGCGCGGCTACGCCCTCGATAACGAGGAAAACATCACCGGCCTGCGCTGTGTCGGGATGCCACTCACGGACAGCGACTCAGACGTCTTCGGCGCGGTGAGCGTCTCCGGGCCGGTGAGTCGTATGACGGACGAGCGCATCGACAGCGAAATCGCCGAGACGCTCGAGCGCTCTACGAACGTCATCGAAATCAACTCGAAATTCGCCTGAGGAGCACGGCTCTCCGCGTCGGCGACGGGCACCGAGGGGTGCGTGACACTTCCACACACGACACAGTGCCGGCGACCTCCGCGACAGTCCCTCGATGCGGAGGGCGCCGGGCTTCGCTTCGACAAAGAGCAGAGCGAGGCGTCGAGCCGCTCTCTCGGAACGCATGCACGAGGACAAAAACCGGGACGAAATCGCTACTGTGAACCCCCACCGGTCGAAGGGGAAGAGGAAGTCACCTCGGGTTCGCATCTCGCGTACATCCGCTCGTAAACATCGCGGTGCATACGCTATCGCCGCCGATCGATTCTCCGCGGAGAGTGAGTCCGTCGTCGAGGAGTATCCCTACGTCGAGGGGGCGTGGACGGAGTTCGAGTACGACGACGCGTGAGCCGAGTGCCAGACGCTCGACTGTGCGGGGCGGTGCGTCGTCGGACCGCGTGCGTCGGGTTGGTCGTGTGAACCGCGACGCCGAAACGAGAGCGCGACGGCCCGCGGGACCGTCGCGTCCGGCGTTAACGGACGTTCAGTAGTTGTCGTAGACGGTCTTGGAGATGGTGTAGAAGTCGATACCGGCGTCGCCCTGCTCGCGCCACGTCTCGGAGGAGGAGCGCTTGAAGCCGCCGAAGGGAACGTGGAGCTCGAGGCCCGTGGTCTTGTCGTTGACCTTCACGACGCCCGCCTCGGAGTCGTCGATGAAGCTCTTGGCTTCGGTGTGGTCGTCGGTAACGATGCTGGAGGAGAGGCCGTAGTCGACGTCGTTCGCGACGTCGAGGGCCTCCTCGTAGTCCGAGACCTTGATGACAGCGACGACGGGACCGAAGACCTCCTCTTGGGCGATGCGGTAATCGCGTTCCACATCGGTGAACACGGTGGGCTCGACGTAGAACCCGTCACCGAGATCGTCGGGGACGCCGCCGCCGGTGGCGAGCGTCGCGCCCTCGTTCTCGGCGATGTCGATGTACTCGAGGGTACCCTCGACCTCGGACTCGGAGACCTGCGGACCCATGTCCGCCTCGTTGCCGGGGCCGATCTCGATGGACTCGGCCTCGTCGACGAGGGCGTCGACGAACTCGTCGTAGACGTCCTCGTGGACGATAGCGCGCGAGCAGGCCGTACAGGACTGCCCGGTCGTTCCGAAGCCACCGGACGCCACGATGTCGGCGGCCTCCTCGGGGTCGGCCGAAGAGGCGACGACCGTCGGGTTCTTGCCGCCCATCTCCATCTGGGCGCGCTTGCCGTGGTCGGTCGCCTGATCGTAGACCATCTCGCCGACCTGCGAGCTCCCGGTGAAGGAGACGGCGTCGACCTCGTCGGCCTCCACGAACGTGTTGGCGACGGAACTACCGGGACCGGTGACGACGTTCAGGACGCCGTCGGGGAGGCCGGCCTCGTCGAGGGCCTCGGCGAGCGCAACGGCGGGACCGGGCGCGACGCTCGCGGGCTTGAGGACGACCGCGTTCCCGGTCGCGAGGGCGGGCGCGAGCTTCCAGGCGGGAATCGCGATGGGGTAGTTCCACGGCGTGATGAGCGCGGCGACGCCGACCGGCTCCTGGATCGTGTAGAGGTCCGTGTCGGGGCCGCTGGCCTGTTTGCGCGTTCCGCCGAGGTCGGACGCCTTCTGTGCGAAGTAGTAGAAGATGTCGATGGCGCGCTGGACCTCGCCGGCGGCCTCGCCGCGTGCCTTGCCCTCTTCGGCGACGAGCTGGTCGGTGAGTTCGTCCTTCTTGTCGTCGAGGATCTTCGCGGCCTCGCGCAGGACCGTCCCGCGCTCGGGGCCGGGCGTCGCCGCCCACTCGTCGGCCGCCTCGGCGGCCGCCTCGACTGCCTCGGTCGCGTCCTCGCTCCCGGACTGCTGGTAGCGTGCGACGACTTCGCTCGGGTCGGCGGGGTTGACGACGTCGAGCGTCTCGCCCGTCTCCGTCGTCGTCCACTCGCCACCCACGTAGTTCTTGTTCGCGTCTGGCATGCAGACGTGTGGTTTGTCGTCCGACTTGAGGCATCTTTGGGTACCGGCGGGCTTTGCTCACCTTGTCACGCTGTCTCGCGATTCACCACGACGTGATGGTAACGTCCCTGAGCGGGCGGCTCAGCGGGATTTCGACGCGGCCACCGGTGTATTCAGAAAGATAGAACGCGACGATGATTTCGAGCGATCTGAGCGCGTCCGTTCCGGGCGAGCGGTTCTCCGCCTCGCCGTCGAGGAGGGCGACGACGTGCGCGGCGGCGTTCGGGAACGCGCGCTGGTAGTCCTCGTCCCACGTCCACGCCCCCTCGATCCCCGGGAGGTCCGCCTCCGTGTGCTCGCCGTCCTCGAGCCCCCAGTAGCGCCACTCGCCGTCGTCGTTGTTCATGTAGAGTTTCCCCCCCGAGCCGACGAAGTTCAGCGTCATCGAGGAGTCCTCGCGCGGTATCGTGCAGTCCACGGTCACGAACGTCCCGTCGTCCATCACGACGAAGCCGCCGCCGCCCGCGTCGTCGACGTCCACGGCCGCGTCCAGCGACTCCACCGCCTCGTTCTCGCCGGTGATGTGGCCGGTGACGGACTCGGCGCGCGCGTCCAGCAGGTAGACGAGCGTGTCCAGCAGGTGCGTCGAGTTCCGCAGGAGCTCCATGCGGTACTGCGCGCTCACCGAGTGGACGTCGCCGAGCAGGTCCTCCTCCTGCACGAGCGCGCGGAGGCGCTCGAGCTTCTCCGTGAAGCGGAAGGAGTGGTTCACGAGCAACTCCGCGTCCGCCTCCTCGCAGGCCGCGATCATCCCCTCGGCGTCCGAGACGCTGGACGCGATGGGTTTCTCGCACCACACCACGTCCGGGTCGCCGATCTCCACGGCGTCCGTGACGTGGTCGTGGTGGAGGAACGACGGCGTACAGACGGAGACGACGTCGAGGTCCTCGGCCTCCAGCATCGCCGTGTGGTCCGCGTAGAGGGCGTCATCCGGGAGGTCCCACGCGTCGCCGAACGTCGAGAGCTTCTCCTCGTCGAGGTCCGCGATGGCGACGAGCTCGACGCCGTCGGTCGCCGCGTAGCCGCCCGCGTGACTCGCCTCGAACTTCTTCCGTCCGATGTCCTCCTCGTCGTGCATGCCGAGGATGCCGAGGCCCGCGATGCCGCCCGCCCCGATGATGCCCGCGCGGTACGTCATCCGCCCACCTCACTGTCCGGCGTCACCGGATGCCCAGCTCGCGTTCCTCGACGCGCCGCACGCTGCTCGTCCATACCCGCCCTATTCGGACGATATATAATAAATTATGGTGTGTCGTTACCGCTCGACGGCGTGCTCGAGGGTGCCGATGCCCTCGATTTCGACTTCGACCTCGTCGCCGTCCTCGAGGCTGTTGACGCCGGCGGGGGTGCCGGTGATGATGACGTCACCCTCCTCGAGGGTCATGTACTGGGTGATCTCCGCGACGAGTTCGGGGACGCTGAAGATGAACTCGGCGATGCTCGAGGACTGCCGGACCTCGCCGTTGACGCGGAGTTCGACGTGTGCGTCGTCGGGGACGTGCTCGGGGTCGGCGACGACGGGGCCGAGCGGGCAGGCGCCGTCGAAGGCCTTCCCGCGCACCCAGTTCTGCTCGACGTACTGGTCGTCGCGGTTCGAGACGTCGTCCGCGACCGTGTAGCCCGCGACGACGTCCATCGCCTCCGACTCGGGGACGTTCCGACACTGCTCGCCGATCACGATGCCGAGCTCGACCTCGTGCTCGATCGTCTCCTTCCCCTCGGGGGGCGTGATGGTGTCGCCGTGGCCCGCGACGGTATTCGGCGGCTTCAGGAAGAGCAGCGGTCGGTCCGGAACCTCCATGCCCTCCTCCTCCGCGTGGTTCGCGTAGTTCAGCCCCACGCAGATGATCTTGCTCGGGTCGCTCGGCGGCAGGACGTCGACCTCCGAGGGCTTGTACGTGCGCTCGCCGAACTCGATACCGTCGTCCGTCCAGTTACCGTTGCGGATCGCACCAGCAGGATCACGGAATCTGACGTGTCGCATCGTCCAAGGCATCACCGAGAAAGTACTAAGCAATGTCGGTCCCAAGTGGTCCGGTCTTGACGGATTTAGGTCGAGTTCGTGAGCCAAGTCGTTTCCCGAAGGAGAACGCGGCCGGCCACAGATGGGCGGGCAGTGAACCGACCGGTATAGCCGGAGAGGACCAGCAATAGGAGGTGAGGATAGGTCGAGTGGTGGTCTCCAGACGTGACGACAGCAGGTGGCTGTTACACGCATATCTGTGTAAACGGTTCGACCTGGCGGAGCGGCCACCGTCATCGCGTAACCAATCGATAACGCCCGTTATCGGGTCTCGAAGGGTATCAGCCAAACGAGCAGCCAAGTGAGCGCGTTCTCAACAAGAGAACTGACGGCGTGTCTCCCAGTGCGAGAATCGTACACAGACCGACCCAACGGCGTAGTGGAAACGGCGTTCAGGCCGCGTACGGGAGGCGGTCGTCGTTCGCCACGGGGGAATAGGACAGTGAAGCGGCCCACCGCCGCCTCGCGGCCGATAGTCATAACAGCCCGTTGAGGAACTTGGAACACGAAATCGAGGTTGCCTTCGGAACTCACCCTCACGAGCGTCTTCTAGTTTGTTGCGGTCGAGTGTACGATCTCGGGGACCTCTGATTGGAGCGTGCCCGTGCTCTACGATGCACTCTCGTCGGGCGACCGGGCCCGCGTACGCATACGCCGCGATGCCCGTCTCCTCCATCTGAGGTCCGCGGCTGGATCGGCGTCGATACCCACATGCACGTCGCACAGGGGGAAATCTTCGCCCCTGTCCTCGACCACATCGAAGCGGGGGACGCCAAGGTCAGCGAGAAGACGACTGGCCCCGAGCAGCACGCGCCCTTCGGCGGGATCAGCAGTCCTTAGGCACATGTACCGAACAGGGCGACGCCGGTCTCGGCTACTCCATCACAACGAAGACGGTCTGCCGGAACCGCCGAGCAGTCCTGCGGTCGGTGAACCGGTTACCTGTCTCCCGTACAGCGATTGCCGGGCACGTCCTGAACCGCTTTCGTCGACAGCTTTATATCACATCTCCCTGTTTACGGTACCAATGCCATCGGCCACCAAACAGGTCAAGCAACGGCTACGCGGCGTCGCAACTGGACTCCTCACTCCGTTTGACGAGGACCGGGAAATCGTCCACTGGAAGATCGAAGAGAACGCGAAGTCGCTGTACGACAGCGGCATCCGGACGTTCTTGGCGGCTGCAAACATCAGCGAATACCACTCCCTGTCGCAGAGCGAGCGGATCGCTGTCACCAAGACGAGCGTCGATGCGCTCCCCTCCGACGCGTGCGTCCTCGCCGGCGTGGGCGGTAGTACGGACGACGCGATAGAACTGATCGACGCGTACGATCAGATCGGGGTCGACGCGATGATGATCATGCCCCCCGACCACACCTATCTCCACGAACAGGGGCTACTCAACTACTATCGCGATCTCGGTGAAACATCGGAAGCACCGCTCGTTCCATACGTCCGCGGGTTCGACCCGTCGGTTGACTACTTGGCCGAGCTGACCCGCCTCGAGAGCGTCGTCGGTATCAAATACGCCCTCGAGGACCCAGTGAAGCTGGGCGCCGGCGTCGCAGCCGGTACCGATGACGTCGTCTGGGTGGACGGGCTCGCGGAGCCGTACGCGGTCAGTTTCTGGGCGGAGGGTGTCGAGGGGTTCTCCGCCGGCGTCAGCAACTTCCGTCCGGAAGTGGGCTTGGAGCTGTACGACGCCCTCGTCGCCGAGGATTGGGACCGAGCACGGAAGCTACGAGATGCGTGTCTCCCCTACCAGCAGTTCCGAGAACAGACCGGACAGAACAACACCATCGCCGGTGCGGTCAGTGTCCCGGCGGTCAAGAAGGGGCTCGAGCTCGCCGGCCTCCATGGCGGTGCCGTTCGCGATCCGATTCGGCCGCTCGACGACGAGAAGGAACAACGCGCGGAGGAGTTGTATCGGCAGTTAGACGACGACATCAGCCGTCTCGTCAGGTAACCGAACACCGTTAGTGTCGGAGTGGTCAGTAGCCCAGACGATGAGGTAGCGTAGGAGTCCGGGAAGCGGTCTATTAGCCGCCATCGTCGCTGGCCACCGAGGCCTCGTGTTTTCTGAAACCGACCACCATTTGAAGGCTGTATAACCGGGACCGGTAATAGTCAGAGAGCAAGGCCCGACTGCAATCGTTCATATATGATTTCCGTATAGACACGTCTACGATATATCCTAACAAATGGGAGGAGGCCACAGGATAGCAGTGAGTACCTGCACTGGACATTCGTGGGTCACGGTATCGACCTTCTCGTCGGGTGTCCGGGAACGCAGACACTCCCCTCCTTGATCAAATCGTCGCTGAACGTGAAGAGGTTCGGTACGTGATGGCGCGCGACGAGACAGCGTAGAGACAACATTGACACGATGAAGGCGACAGCGCCCCGACGGCGGCGCTAACGATTCCGGAGCTAGGCAATACGGACGCGGTTCACGGCCTCAAGAACGCACTGGACGACTACGTCCGGATACCCCACGTCTCAAACTGGCTTAATCAGACAAGACTGGCCACCGTGGGCTGACGGAGATCCCATATTAAGAGTGAGAGACAGGACTGAAGAAGAAAAGAGCGGGGACCGGTTATCCCGCGAGGTTATACGGGATCCACGTGGTGAGGTCGGGGAAGAACACGATCAGCAGGACGACGAGAAGGATGGGGATGTAATAGGGAATGACCGCCTTCATGACTTCTTTCAACGTCGCGTCGGTCACTTTCTCCAAGACGAACAGCACCGATCCGAGTGGCGGCGTGACGACTCCCAGCATCAGCGTGAGGATCATCACGATGCCGAAGTGAATCGGATCGATACCAACCTGCTGGATCACGGGCATGACGATTGGCGTCATGATCATGATCGTCGCGGTGATACTCATGAACGTCCCGAGGAGCAGGAACAGGCCGACGAACAGGAAGAGGACGGCTGTCTGGTTCGTCGTGGTCGCGAGTACCGTCTCCGCCAAGAGGGTCGGGATACCGAGTTGCAGTGCCACGAGTCCGTACAGCATCGCGATGCCGATGATGAACAGGATGGCGAACGTCTCAACCATCCCCCCCCTGAACTCCTTGACCATGGAGCCGGGGGTCAGGTCTCCGTTAACGAAGCCGAGAAGGAGCGTGTAGAGGACAGCGAGCGCCCCGGCCTCGGTCGGGGTGAACATCCCGGTCGTGATGCCGGCAATGATGAAGATGGGAATCGCGAGCGCCGGAAGCGCGCTGACGAAGCTCCGGTAGCACTCACCGAAGTCGAAGCTGCCGGTCTTGCCCGGACCGTTCTTGAGGACGACCGCGTAGACAAACAGCGACAGGAACAGTGCGAGGAGAACACCCGGAATGATGCCGGCTAGGAAGAGCGAACCGATCGACTCCTGAGCCAGCACCGCAAAGAGGATGATCGGGACACTCGGGGGAATGATCGGGCCGATGATCGAGGAGGTCCCCGTGACGCCGATCGCCGTCGACTTGTCGTAGTCGTACTCGCGCATCGACGTATACTCAACGCGACCGAGGCCCGCCGCGTCCGCGACCGCGAGCCCAGACATTCCCGAGAATATCAGGCTGGCGAGGATGTTCACCTGGGCGATACCGCTTCTGAACTGACCGACGAGCGAATTGGCGAACTCAAAGACGTTTTCGGTCATCCCCGTCCGGTTCATCAGCCGCCCCAGCATGAGGTAAAACGGTACCGCCAGCATAACGAAGCTGTTCAGGCCATGCAGGAGTTGATTGGAGATAATCCCCGGATTGAAGCTCGGCCCGATGGGGAGTAGCATCACGAAGACTGACGTCGCGCCGAGTGCGATTGCGATAGGGACGCCGATCGCGTACAGGAGCAACAGAGTCCCAAGGAATGCCAACAGGATCGTGTCTACTGCCATTACTCGGCTACCTCCGTGGTGATCTTATCTGTCCAAGTCGTGACGCCGAGCGATTCGAACAGGTTCCAAACCTCGTAGACGAGTGTCACCGCCAGTCCGAGCGTAATGCCTGCGTAGACGTAGCTGGACTGGATTGGTAGGTCCAGCAGCCGGTCGCCCCAGTTTTCGATTCCGGCGAGGCCGGCGGCGTAGACGGCCACGGCGAGGAACGCAACCACGATCAGCTGCGTGACGGCGTCAATCGCCATCGCGGCTCGCGGGGACCGGGTCTCGATCGTGTCGCGCAGAATGTCCATCTTGATGTGCTCGTCGTTTCTCGAGGCGACGGCCGCGCCGAAGAACGTCCCGAAGATCAACGTGTATCGGGCGACGGGCGTAGTCCACCAAGCTCCACCTGCAATCGGGAGCTCGAACACGCGGACCACGACCTGGACAGTCGCCAGGAAGACGATTATCATGAAGAGGAACGTTGCCACGTTCAGGACGACCCGATCGAATACAGTGTCGTCTCGTAACTCGAGTGACTGGTCTATATCCATGGCACTCGTACTCTTCCCATCTAATAACACATATAATTTACTGAAACCGGAAGTGCTGGCGTGGTATCTAATCTAGCCAGTACCCGACAACGAGAGGACCGCAAAAACGTCAGAGGCGATTATCTGGAGTTAGTTCTCGGTCTCGGCTGGTTCGCGTTCGCTGTTCAGTTACGGGGTTCTACGCAATCGTGGCCCTATTACAGATTTCGCCATTTGTCCCAAGTCCCGGCATAGGTCGTCTCGAACAGTTCCTCGACGGCAGGACGTCCGGCCTCGGCGAAGGCCTCCTGATCGACATCGTCGACGATGGTCATTCCTTCTTCTTTGATCCTAGTCATCAGCTTTTCCTCCTGTTTCATTGCCTCTTCAGACGCCTCGGCAGTGGCCTCGTTGGCCGCCTGCGTGATCATGTCCTGGTAGGTCTCGTCGAGGCCTCGGAAGAAGTCGTCGTTGATGTACATACTCCCGCCGAGGACGAGATGACCGGTCAGGTTGTAGTAGTCCTGCACTTCCCAGAGCTTCAGCGACGAAATCTGTGCCGGCGGCCCCTCAGACGCTTCCACGACACCAGTTCGGAGTCCCGAGTACAGTTCGTTGAGTGCCACCGGCGTCGGGCTCGCACCGATTTCCTCCCAGATCTGTATCCAAGCGTCCTCTTCGGGCAGGCGGAGGTCCATGTTCTCAACGTCACCGGGCTTCTTGACCTCGTTGTTGGACGTGTAGTGTCGGACGCCGCGGTAGACGCGGGGCTCACCCATCACGCGGACGTTCCCGTCTTCGCGGATCTGATCGTACGCCGGTTGGTACTCGTCGCTCTGCATCACGGTGAGCAGCTGATCGAAGCTCTCCATGACAAACGGCTGGTTGACGAAGTAGTACTCGTTTGCCCAGCGCTGGTACGGAGCGGAGCCGCCGGTGTACATCTCGATGCTTCCACTAGAGAGGAGGTCGATGCTCTCGGGTTCGGACCCGTAGGAGCCACCGGGAGTGACCTTAACGGAGATGGCGCCGTCCGACTCGGACTCGACCTTCTGCTTAAACTTCTCGCCGGCGTTGACCATCGGCGTTCCGGTCTCGTTGACGCTGGGAAGCGTGATGCTGACCTCACCACCGCCGCTACCACCGCCGTTACTACTGTTGCTGCCGGACCCGGTTCCGCCGCCATCCGACGAGCTACATCCGGCAAGTCCGACGACGCCGGCGGAGGAGAGGGCGGCGAGGACGCTGCGGCGATTGTACACTCTACTCGACTCTGGCTTACCGTCATCTCGGCGCGGCATACCTCCTCAGTATCACCAAGAATTAATAACGTTTGTGGTGCCGAAGGTTGGGTCGCCCGGAGAAATAGAGACTAGCCGACACTTCAGGCTGGATTGGATACCGTCGAGTCGGGACGCAACTGCACCTGACACCCACACATATTTATAGTTCGACGGAACACCTCACGGTATGCCCGTGAGACAAGGTACTATTAGCGTCGGCGTACGGACGCGGAACCTCTCCACGTCACGGTTGAACTTCATCCGGCAGCTGGGAGCAACCGATGTCTTCGTTGACCACGCCGATACCGACGAGGAACCGGACGAGTTCAATGACCGGACGGCGTCATACACCGTCGAGGTCGGTCGCGGCACGATCCCGTCGGCCGAAGAACTCACCGAGGCCCGCGAACACGTCGAGGAACATGACCTCACGCTCCGTGGCATCCAGTCGCTCCCGTACTCACTGTACGGTGACATCATGCTCGGCCGCGAGGGCCGCGAGGAAGCGCTCGAACAGATCAAGACGCTCATTCGCAACCTCGGCGAGGCGGATATCCCGATCCTCGGATACCAGTGGAACCCCCGCGGCGTCGTCCCCATGCGCACGGAGCCGGTTGAGCTACGGGGGAACGCCACGGGGACGGCCTTCGACCTCGACGAGATCGACAACCCCGACGAACCGGTCCTCGACCACGAGTACACCGAGGAGGAGTTCTGGGACAACTACCACGGTTTCCTCAAGGAGGTGCTGCCAGTTGCCGAGGAGGCGGGCGTTGACCTCGCACTCCACCCCGTTGATCCGCCGTCGATCGAGTCGATCGGCGGCATTCCGCGGCTGTTTCGGAACGTGGAGAACTTCGAGAAGGCGATGGACCTCGTTCCGAGCGACAACCACGGGCTCAAGCTCTGTCTCGGCTGCTTCTCCCAGATGGGCGAGGACGTCACGGAAGTCGTCCGCCGGTTCGGTGAGAGCGACGACATCGTCTTCATCCACTTCCGTGACGTCGTCGGCGCAGTCCCGCAGTTCCACGAGACGTTTGTCGACGAGGGGAACTTCGTGACGGCGGATGTCGTACGCACGCTGGAGGATGTCGGCTTCGACGGCGTCGTGATCCCGGACCACGTCCCCGAAATGGAGGGCGACGACGACTGGCGACACCGCGCGCGCTCGTTCACCGTCGGCTACCTCAGAGGTGTCGTCGACACCGTCACCTCGGAATAAAGAGTCGTCACGGTACCGTCGTTGACTTCTATTCGGTGTGGACCGTCACTGGGCCGTCGAAGTTGAGCAGAATCGATTGCGCCAGATCACCGAAGATCGCTTTCCCTGTGGGACTGCGTTTCTGGCTGACGACGTAGATGTGCGTGCAGTCGTTCTCCTCAGCGAACGAGATGATTCCATCCGGTAGTGATGCGATTTCACTGACCACATCGTACTCCACGTCAACGTCGCGGAGCACCCGATCGGCGAGCTCCGTCGTTTCCTCTCGCATCCGGGATTCGAGATCATCGACTGACTCGATTTCGTCTACGCGACTATCACTCGATCGCTGGAGAGTCGACCTGTAGTCGTTCTCGTCGACAGCCGCCAGGACTATCAGTTCTGCACCGATCCCGGCAGCGTGCCTTCCAGCGGTGCGCAGCATTTTCTCTCCGACATCGGTCTCGCGAGCTAGCACCAGCAGGCGATCCATACCTAAGAGTTCCGCCGTATCGTATAAAATAGTATCGCCTATCACGCCGGACCACTGACGAGCCCCTCTATTCCCGGTCGTTGAGGAGCGTTCTCTACTACCGAGCCGAGTCATCAAGCCCACTAGACCGTCTGTACCGCCATGTCAGACATGTCATGGAAGGTGGCTTTCACTGCTCTCCCCGGGACCGAATACCGGGCGAAACACTCCGAAGATGTGTGTTCACGAGTGGGGAACAGTTTCCGGCCGACCACAACGATGACTGGAATTTCACAGCCGACCACCGACTCATCTATCCTCATATCTCACGCCGTTAGCGTGGGGGCAACGTCATCCCGATCGGTGCGTTCTCGGAGCGAGAACAGAGAATGAGCGGTCGCCTCGCTACGAACAATCGGTAGGACTGGTACCTGCAGAACGACCGGTCAGTCCTGTACGGTCGCCTCTTGGATGATCGTCCACGGGGGCGGTGCCGTTGCGTTCGTCAACGGAATCGTCGAGCACACCGGGTCCATCGGAATCGGAGCCGACCTCAACTCGTTCATGTTCCCGAGAGTGTCTGCTGTTACTCGTTCTCTTCATGAGCACAGCGTCGTACACTGGGCGATAGGGATTACATGGATACTCGTGTAAACTATCCGCTCTCGGGCGCGACAGCCACAGAAGGGATCCGACGATCCCAAGATCGTTTCTCAAAAGAGAACGGCCGGTCGTGTCAGGTGAAGCGTACCGTCCGAAGTAATCCGTGGAGTGGCAGATTAGGTCAGGTTCCTCGATGGAGCCCCACGTCGCCTTCTGCTCGTCGGTGAGGCCACTTCAGTAGACTGCCTATGAACGTCCACGCTCGCGGGGACGACCACCCGTACGCGGGCGCGGAAGCGGGCGTCGCCGACGGGCGCTTCGAGCGGGGGTCGCCCGCGTACGAGCGGAAGGTCGCGCACATCGCGGCGATGTGGCAGTCGCGGCGGGACTTCGCTCACCAGGTCGCGTGCTGTCTCGACGACGACACCGTCGAGCACGGCGTCTACACGGGACTGAGCGACAACGCGAACCGGTGGTTCAGCCTCGAACGCGTGCGGACGGAACTCGGCTATCGGCCCGAGGACGACGGCGCGGCGTGGGACGCGCCACCCGAGGAAGAGATAAAGTAGTGACTCTATGTAACGATTGTACGGGACGGATAAAACCGTTCGGGTGGGGCGCGCTCAGGCGGACGTCTCGTAGTACTCGCCGCCCTCGTCGTAGCGGGCGTCGAGGATGCGCTCGAACTGCGCGTCGGAGAGCGAGACGTCGACGGCGCCGAGGTTCTCGGCGAGTTGCTCGGTGGTGCGCGCGCCGACGATGGGAACGCAGGTGAAGGAGGGCTGATCCATCAGCCAGCGCAGCGACACCTGTGCGGGCGTCGCGTCCTCCTCGTCGGCGACCGCCTTCACCGCCTCGAGGACGTGCCAGCCGCGCTCGGAGACGTAGTAGTCCGAGAAGACGTCGTCGAGTTGGCCGCGCGAGCCCTCGGGCGCCTCGACGTCGTAGGTGTCCTCGCCAGCACGCTCGTACTTCCCGGTGAGGAAGCCGCCCGCGAGCGGGGAGTACGGGCAGACCGCGAGGTCCTGATCCGCACACACCTCGAGGTAGTCGGAGACGTCGCGCTGGTAGGCAGCGTGGAAGAGCGGCTGCGTCACGTCGAAGCGCTGGAGACCCTCCGTGTCGGCCTTCCAGAGCGCCTTCGTGAGCTTCCAGGACGCCATCGTCGAGGCGCCGAGGTAGTTCACTTTGCCCTCCTCGACGAGCGCCGTGAGGGTTTCGAGGGTCTCCGTGATGGGGGTGTCGTCGTCCCAGCGGTGGATGTAGTAGACGTCGAGGTAGTCCGTGCCGAGGCGGTCGAGCGTCCCCTCGATCTCGGCGCGGATCGTCTTCCGGGAGAGGTTCTCCTGGAAGCGCGACTCCTGCGTCCAGTAGACCTTCGAGGCGAGCACGTAGTCCTCCCTGTCCCGGTCGGCGAGCCAGTCGCCGATCCACTCCTCGCTCTTCCCGTCGCCGTAGCCGTTCGCGGTGTCGATGAAGTTCCCGCCCGCGTCCGCGAACGCGTCGAGGAGGTCGTGCGCGTCCTCCTTCTCCGTCTCGACGACGCCGTTCGACTCCTTCCCGAAGCGCCACGTCCCCAGACAGAGCTGCGAGACGTCCACGCCCGTCGCGCCGAGTTTCGTGTACTCCATGCGCGAATGGTCACCGCCTGCGACAGTCAATCCATCGGTTCACCAACGGAGCGGGGAGCGAGGAAGGCTTTTAGTCGTGTTGGTGCGACGGTGACGCATGACACGGTTCGGCTACTTCGCGTCGCTCGAGGAGTTCTCGCCGGCGGCGTGCCTCGAACAGGTCACGCTCGCGGAGGAGGCGGGGTTCGAGACCGTCTGGGTCAACGACCACTTCCACCCGTGGTTCGACCACCTCGCCGACGGGAGCGAGGCCCACGGCGGGAACTGCTGGTCGTGGCTCCCCGCCGCGCTCGAACGCACCGACGACGTCGAAATCGGCACCGGCGTCACCGCCATCCTCGAGCGCTACCACCCCGCCAACGTCGCCCACCAGCTCGCGACCCTCTGTGAGCTCTACCCGGAGCGGGTCTTCCTCGGCCTCGGGACCGGCGAAGCGCTCAACGAGCGCCCGCTCGGCTACGAGCGCCCGGCATACGGCGAGCGAGCCCGGCGCACTGCCGAGGCGATTCGCGTCATCCGCGCGCTCTTCGAGGGGTCGTTCGTCGACTTCGACGGCGAGTTCTGGGAGCTCGACGGCGCGAACCTCTACACCGGTCCCGAGGAGACCCCGCCGATTCACGTCGCCGGGAGCGGGCGGACGTCCGCGCGGCTGGCGGGCGACCTCGGCGACGGCTACGTCACCGTCTACGAGGACCCCGAGCGGGTCGAGGAGGAGCTGTTCCCGGCGGTCGAGCGCGGCGTCGAGAAATCGGCGCGCAACGGGACGCTCGACGACGTCGAGAAGACCGTCCACATACACGTCGCCTACGACGAGGACGAATCGCGCGCGCTCGAAGCCTGCGAGCCGTGGCGCTGTACGCTCCTCCCCATCGTCTTCGAGGCCGACGTCGCGGACCCCCGATACCTCCAGTCGCACGGCGACAAAGTCAGCGAGCGCGCGATGCGCGACGCCTTCGTCGTCACGGACGACCCACAGGACCTCCTCGACGTCACGGAGACGTACGTCGACGCGGGCTTCGACCAGATCGTCTATCAGAGTTCGAGTCCCGACCAAGCGGCCTTCTGCGAGGTCGTCCGCGAGGAAGTGATGCCCTCGTTCTGAGGGCGCACGCCGCTCACTCGACGGGGAACGCCGAGCGGAACTCCGGTCGGCCGGTGACGCCGGCGGGGGCGTCGAAGCGGAAGAGCGCGCCGGCGCCGTCGCCCTCCGTCCCGCGCTCGCCGCCCTCGAGCGCCGTCGTCACGTAGACGTCGTCGTAGTCGGCGCCGCCGAAGGTGACGCAGGACACCTTCCGCGCGGGGAACTCGATGCGGCCGCGTTCCGCGCCCTCCGACCCGTAGCGCGCGACGACGCCGCCGTTCCAGCGCGCCGACCAGAGGTCGCCATCGGCGTCGACCGTCATGCCGTCGGGGACGCCGGCCTCCTCGGAGAGGTCGAGGAAAGTGCGCCGGTCGGAGAGCGCGCCCGTCTCGCGGTCGTAGTCGTAGCAGTAGACGGAGTTGGCCTCGGACTCGGTGAGGTAGAGGCGCTCGCGGTCGAGCGTGAACCCCATGCCGTTCGGGATGTCGTAGCCGTAGTCGTCGGCCTCGGTCACCGTGCCGTCCGTATCGAGGCGGTAGAGGCGGCCGAGTTCGTCGTCGGTCGGCATCGTCCCGGCGTAGACGCGCCCCTCGGGGTCGGCGATGACGTCATTGAAGCGCGTGTGCGTCGCGGACTCGACAACGGTCACGTGCTCGAGTCGGCCGTCGACGAACCGGTCCACGCGGCCCGCGCCGCGAAAGCAGAGGAGCGAGCCGTCCTCCTGGATGGTGAACCCGCCGAGCGCTATGTCGTCGTCGAGGACGCGCTCGTAGTCGTCGCGCGCGGGGTCGTAGCGGTAGAGGCGGCCGTTCGGGATGTCCGTCCAGTAGAGGCGTTCCTCGTCGGGGTGCCAGAGCGGTCCCTCACCGGTGTGACAGCGCGTGTCGGCGACGCGCTCGATGTCCACGTGCATGCGTCGCCCTACCGCCGACCACCACATAAAGAGTCGGTCGACGGGACGGGCGCGCTACCAGTACCGCTCGACGACCGCGTCAGCGTGCGCGAGCGTCTCGTAGGAGTCCGGGCGCTCCTCGGCCTCGTAGATGAGCCACGAGAACCCGTGCTCGCGACAGGCCTCCACGACGGCGGCGATGTCGATGTCACCGTCGCCGACCTTGACGGTGCCGGGTTCGCCCGCGACGTAGTCCTTCAAGTGGACCTGGTCGATGCGGTCGGCGTGCGCGTCGAGGAAGGCGAGCGGGTCGCCGCCGCCCGCGCCGATCCACCCGAGGTCCGGTTGGAGGCCGACGACGTCGGTGACGTCCGCGAGGTAGTCGAGTGCGTGTCGGCCGTCCACCTCGACGAGCTCTTGGTCGTGGTTGTGGTAGTGGAGCGTGAGGCCGTGCTCGTCGAGGGCGCGCGCGGCGGCGTCGAGGCGCTCGCCCGTGGCTTCGACGGCTTCGGCGGACGCGAAGTGCTCGGGGTCGAGCCACGGGACGGCGACGTCCGTACAGCCGAGCGCGCGGTACGTCTCCGCGACGCCGGCGGGGTCGGCCTCGATATCGTCGAGCGCGACGTGGGCACCGGCGGCGTCGAGGCCGGCGGCGTCGAGCGCGTCCGTGAGCGCCGCGACGCTCGCGCCGTCGAGTCCCGCGAACTCCACGCCCCCGAAGCCGGTTTCGCCGACGCGCTCGACGACGGCCGGGAGGGGGTCGTCGACCGCGTGCAGACTGTACAGTTGGAAGCCGACGTTCGTCATGGGCCGGTATCGGCGGAGTGACGTAATAAGTTCGGTGGTGCGACCGACGCCGTCGCGTCCGCCGGCGTGGGCGGCGGCGCGTGACCGGAGGGGAAACCACCAAGAGGACAGCGGCAGAACGGGGGAGCGTAGTGTGTACTTTAGTTCTCGATAGACGGAGTGTGGGCGATGACTGACGTCCTCGTCGTCGGCGGCACCGGCCTCATCAGCACGGGCGTCGTCCGTGGGCTCGTCGCGGCCAGCCACGACGTCACGGCGTTCACGCGCGGGGAGCGCGACGCCGAGGTGCCCCAGTCGGTCGCGCACGAGACCGGCGACCGGAACGACGACGCGCGCCTCGCGGAACTCGCCGCCGACGTCGCCCCGGACGTCGTCATCGACATGGTCTGCTTCACGCCCGAGCAGGCCGAGGCGGCCGTCGAGGCGTTCGGCGGCGAGATAACGCAGTACGTCTTCTGCTCGACGGTGGACGTCTACGCGCGCCCGCCCGAGCGCAATCCCGTCACGGAGGACGCCCAGCGCCACGACGCCGACCACCACGTGAGCGACTACGGCCTGAACAAGACGCGCGCCGAGGACGTCTTCTTCGACGCCCACGACGACGGCGCGTTCGCGACGACGGTCCTGCGGCCGTGGGACACCTACGGCGAGGGCGCCCCGCTCAACCACACCCTCGGCAACGGCACCTACTACGTCGACCGCCTGCGGGCGGGGAAACCCATCGTCGTCCACGGCGACGGCACCGGCCTGCTGTCGGCGTGCCACCGGGACGACGTCGCGCGCGGGTTCGTCGGCGCCGTCGCGAACGAGGCCGCGTACGGCGAGGCGTACAACGTCACGGGCGACGAGTGCATCACGTGGAACCAGTACCACCGGCGGGTCGCGGCGGCCATCGGCGCGCCCGAGCCCGAGCTCGTCCACGTGCCGACGGACGTGCTCGTCGACGTCGCACCCGAGCGCACGGGGATGCTCCGCGATCACTTCCAGTTCTCGACGCTCTACGACAACACGAAGGCGAAACGCGACCTCGGCTTCGCGTACACCGTCCCACTCGAGGAGGGCGCGCGACGGACGGTCGAATCCCTCAAGGAGGAGGGACGTATCGCGGAGTGGGAGAGCGAGCCGTTCGACGACCGACTCGTCGCGGCGTGGCGGGACGCGACGGCGGACGTCCGCGAGGAGCTCGCTTAGTCGTCGGCGACGGCGAACGCCCCGCCGTCGTCGGCGTCGCAGTCGTGCTCGAAGAAGACGTCGAGGTCGTCGAACTCGGTCTCACAGACCGCACACCGGAGGTCGCCGACGGTCGCGGTCGCCATCAGGCGACCACCTCCCCGGTCGCGGGACACCGATAGCCTCGATGGCATGTCGGCGCGGCGGCCGGAACCGTGGACCCGGCCCGACCGCGAGGGGTGGTGTCCGCGCGACGCGTGGTGTCGACGGGTGAGGACAACGACGTCACGACTGCTGCTTGCGCGCGGATCCATGTAAGTGTATCCCAGAGGGCCACTCGAACGCACGAAGGCGGAAGTAGGAGAGGGAATGGACCCACGCGGACGAGTACCGAGGGCGCGGCAACCCGCCCGCCGATCCGCGACTTTTACTGGTCGGGCGTGGACGATACCGACATGAGCGCTCGTCGCCGCTGGACGGCCGCCGTGTTCGGCTTCACCGTCGGCGACGCGCTCGCCCTGCAGGTGCGGGGCGCGCTCGTCCCGAGCCTCCAGCGCGCCTTCGACGTCGACCCCGCGCTCCTCGGCCTCGTCGCGCCCGCGGGCACCGTCGGCTTCCTCTGCACCGTCCTCCTCGCCGGCGCGGCCGCCGGCCGCCTCGACGTCCGCCGTACCGTCCTCGCCGCGCTCGCGGTGGCGAGCGTCGCGCTCCTCGCGATGAGCGCCGCGCCCGCCTACGGCGTCTTCCTCGCGTTCCTCTTCGTACAGGGGAGCGCGGACGGCGTCGTGCGCGGCCTCGACCGCCCCGTCCTCGCGCACTTCTATCCCGAGCAGCGCGGGCGCATCTTCAACGTCTACGGCCTCGTCTGGGCGGTCGGGGCCGCCGCCGCGCCGCTCGTCGTCGTCGCCGTCCTCGCCGTCGGGAACTGGCGCTGGGTGTTCGCCGTGCTGTCCGTGGCGTTCGTCCCCGCCGCTGTCCTCGTCGCGCGCGCCGGCCCGCCGAGCATCGAAACGGGCGAGCGCGCGCTCTCACGGGAGCGACTCGCGGCGCTGCTTCGCGACCGGCGCATCCTCGGCGTCCTCCTCGCGCTCGTCTGCAGCGGCGGCATCGAGGGCTGTCTCTTCACGTGGCTCCCCTACTACGCGAGCGGCTTCCTCCCGGAGGCGTACGCGAACGTCCTGCTCTCCGCGTACCTCGTCGCGTACGTCCCGGGGCGCGCCCTCTACGGCGCTATCGTCGGCCGCGTGGACCCGCTGGCCCTCGTCGCCGTCCTCGGCGCCGTCACCGCGCCAGCGCTCTACGTCGCGTTCACCGCGAGCGGGACGGTCGCCGTCGTCGCCGCCGTCCTCGTCGTCGGCCTCTGCGTCTGTGGGCTCTACCCGACGCTCTCGGCGTTCGGCGTGAACGTCGCACCCGCGTACAGCGGCCCGGTGAACGCGCTCACGACCGGCGCGAACTACCTCGGTCTCTCGCTCGCGCCCGCCGCCGTCGGCGTCCTCGCGTCCGCGACGAGCGTCGGCACCGCGCTCTCGTCGCTCGTCGCGCCGGCCGTCGGGGTCGTCGCCGTCGCACTCGCGCTCCGAACACGCTCGGGGACGGCAACGGCGGCCTGAGGAAGGGTGGCGCTCGCTCAAGGGGTCACCACTCGGCGACGCTGCCGTCGTCGTGGCGCCAGACCGGGTTGTGCCAATTCACCTCCTGCTCGGCCATCTCGCGCACGTGCGCTTCGTCGATCTCCACACCCAGCCCGGGTGAGTCCGGGATGTCCACGTACCCCTCCTCGTACTCGAACACCGACGGGTCAACGAGGTAATCGAGGACGTCGCTCGTCTCGTTGTAGTGGATGTCCAGACTCTGCTCCTGAATCAGCGCCGCGTGCGACGTCGCGTCCACCTGGATGCACGACGCCAGCGCGATGGGGCCGAGCGGGCAGTGGGGCGCCATCGCCACGTCGTACGCTTCGGCCATGTCCGCGATCTTCTTCACCTCGCTGATCCCCCCGGCGTGCGAGAGGTCCGGCTGAATCAGGTCCACCACCCCCTGCTCGAACACCTCCTTGAAGTCCCACCGCGAGAACAGCCGCTCGCCCGTCGCGATCGGCACCGTCGTCGTCTCCGCGATACCCGGCAGCGCCTCGTTGTGCTCGGGCAGCACCGGCTCCTCGATGAAGAACGGCTCGTAGGGCTCCAACGCGCGCCCGAGTCGCTTCGCCATCGTCTTCGACACCCGCCCGTGGAAGTCCACCCCGATGTCCACCTCGTCGCCGACGGCCTCCCGAACCTCGGCGAGGCGCTCAACGGCCCGCTGGACCGCCGCCGGGCTGTCGATGCGCTCCATCTCCGCGGTCCCGTTCATCTTCAGCGCCGTGAACCCCGCCTCCACCTTCTCCGCAGCGGCCTCGCCGACCTCGGCGGGCCGGTCGCCGCCGATCCACTGGTAGACCCGCACTTTGTCGCGGACCTTCCCGCCGAGGAGTTCGTGGACGGGCGCACCGTACTGCTTGCCCTTGATGTCCCAGAGCGCCTGGTCGATGCCGGCGATGGCGCTCATGAGGACGGGCCCGCCCCGGTAGAAGCCGCCGCGATACATCGTCTCCCAGTGGTCGGCGATCCGCGACGGGTCCGTCCCGAGGAGATAGGTGTCCATCAGTTCCTCGACGGCCGTCCGCACCGTCTTCGCGCGCCCCTCCACCACCGGTTCGCCCCATCCGACGACGCCGTCCGACGTCTCCACCTTCAGGAACAGCCACCGTGGCGGCACCTCGAACAGCTCGTAGTCGACTATTTCCATGGCGGCGCTTGGCTCACCGGGCGCTTAAGCGTTGGTCATCCCGGCCCCGTCGTGCAAACACTCTAGTAATACTGACCAGTAGTATTGTTCAGACAGACTGTTTGTGTTGTCTGTCTCGGTCGTGCGCTCGACCGGCACACGACCGAGGACGCAGTCGTGGCGGTGTCCGCCGACGGCGAGCGCGGCGTGCAGACCGCGCCGCAGCGCCCACCGACGCGTCGAGCGCTCGTGCGGCCGTCGGGTTCGGCGCGCGACAGCGCACTCGGACAGGCGGTCGCGGGCGTTTAACCCGCCGGCGGACCGAGGGAGGGGTATGCACGCACTTGAGGACCCGGAGGCACCGTTTCGCTTCGACTACCGGCCGGCGGCGATACGGTACGGCGCGGGCGAGGTGACGGGGCTCGGCGACGAACTCGCTCGCGTCGGCGTCTCGAACGCCCTCGTCGTCGCGGGGACGACGACCGGGACGACGCCCGCCGTGATCGACCCCGTTCGGGAGGGCGCGGGGAAGCGCCTCGGCGAGGTGTTCGCGGAGACCACGCCGGAGAAGCGCCTCGACACCGCGCTCGCGGGCGCGGCGCGCTACGACGACCGGGGCTGTGACGGCATCGTCGCGCTCGGCGGCGGGTCGAGCCTCGACGTCGCGGCGGCGGTTCGCGCGCTCGTCGCACACGACGACCGGGAGGAGGCGGTCGCGGCGTTCGCCGACACCGGGCGCCTGCCCGTCCCCGAGGGCCTCCCGCCGCTCGTGGTGGTGCCGACGACGCTGGCGGGCGCGGACCTCTCGCTCGGGGCGGGCCTCACGGCGACGCCAGCGAACGGCCACGTCGAGACGGCGGTCGACGGCGGCCTCTCCGCGCCGGGGTTGATGCCGGAGGCGGCCGTCTACGACCCCGAGTTGGTCGCGACGACGCCCACGGGCGTGCTCTGCGCGTCCGCGATGAACGGCTTCGACAAGGGCGTCGAGTCGCTCTACGCGCGGACGGCGACGCCGATCACCGACGGGACGGCCGCGCGCGGCCTCGCGTTGCTCCGGGACGCGCTCCCGACGCTTCGCGGCGACGATCCCGACTACGGGCGGGCGCTCAGGGGGATGGTCCTCGTCCAGTACGGCATCGCGCGCCCGGAGGGGTCGACGCTCGCGCTGATTCACGCGTTCGGGCACGGCCTCACCGCGCACGCGCCGGTCCAGCAGGGCGCCGCGCACGGGGCCGTCGCGCCACACGCGCTCGCACACCTCTTCGCGGGGGCGGACGGGCGACGCGAGCTACTCGCGGACGCAGTGGGCGTCGAAGCCGACGACCCGGCCGGGGGCGTCGTGGAGGCGGTGGCGAGCGTGCGGGACGCGCTCGGACTGCCGGCGCGATTGCGCGACGTCGACGGCGTCGAGCGCGAGGCCCTCCCGGCGATCGCGGCGACGACGGCGGCCGACGCACTGGTCGAGAACGTCCCCGCCGGGGTCGCGGTCGACGCGAACGCGCTCGAAGGCGTCCTCGACGCGGCCTGGTGAGCGAGCTTAACCGTTGGCTACCGGACGAGAGGACGTGACGCGAACGAGTCCGCCGCCCCGGCCGAGGGGGGAGAGGGGGGGAGTGGCCGAGGCGCACCGTGGCCATCGGGGCCACGATACAGTGGAGGCGACGGACCGGCAAAGGGGAAGTCCCTAACTATGTAGACTCGGCGAGGAGGCAGTCGTCGACGTACCGGTGGAGTTCGGCGCGGGTGGCGGCGGCGACGTCGCTGTCGGTGGTCACGCGGTCGAACATCGCCCCGGAGAGCACGGTGGCGAGGAAGCTCGCGACCCGCTCGGGGTCGACGTCGCGGAAGACGCCGGTCTCGACGCCGTCGGCGACGATGTCGGCGAGGTGCGCGTGGAAGCGCTCCTGCGTGCGGGTGAACTGCTCGCGGTAGGCCTCGTCGTGGGCGGCCTGCGCGCGTAACTCGATGAGCGCCCGCAGGAAGTCGGGGTTGTGTTCCTCCCCGGACACCGGGAGGTGTGGTCGAGGAAGTCCCGGAGGCGCGTCTCCGGGTCGGCCTCGCCGTCCGCGGGGGCCTCACGTTCCTCGAAGCGTTCGAGCATATATCCCAAGAACTCGAGGAGGAGGTCGTCCTTCCCCTCGTAGTGGTGGTAGAGCAGCGACTTCGACTTCGGGAACTCCTCGCCGATGCGCTGGATGGTGAGGTCGGCGTAGCCGTGCGTGCAGAGCGCGTCGTACGTGGCCCGCATGATGGCGGTTCGGGTGTCCGCTGGCTCCTCGGGGAAGGGGCCGTCGTCGTCCATGTCGGGAGGGTTGCGGGTCACGGCAGTTAGCTACTTCCTTCGACGGTCGCGTCCGACCCGGCGCGGGCGGCGTCGTTCCCGGCGCGCCACGCGTCGAGGCAGTACCGACACCACGTGCGGTGGGCGGGCGGGTAGACGGCGAGCGACTTGGCGCGGAAGTCGCCGTCGACGGAGCAGCGCGGGCGGGTCGTGTCGCCCTCGTCGTCGGGCCGGGGGAGGTGGAGCCGGGGTCTGCCGGTGGGGGAGACGAGGACGGTGTCGTCGGCCGGGCCGGCGGGAGGGGCGTCAGCGGGGGTGGTCGCGTCAGTCATCGGTGGGGTGGTGTCGCCGGCGTTCGGGGTCGGGTGAACGGTCAGCCACCACGCATTGACTGAACGTTCACTCAGCAATAAGCGTTTCGTGCGAGCGGCGCGAGCGCCCCCCAGGCTTTACTCGCCGCCGCGCCACTCCCGAGTATGGATACGAAGAACTTCCTCTTCTGCTCGCTCGACGCCGCGCTCATCACGGACCTCGCGTGGCAGGTCCACCGGGAGGGCCACAGCGTCAAGTACTACATCGAGGCCGAGAGCGACCAGGAGATCGGCGACGGGTTCGTCCCGAAGACCGACGACTGGGAGAGCGACGTCGAGTGGGCCGACGTCATCGTCTTCGACGACATCTGGGTCGGCGCCGACATCGGCACCGGCGCGCTCGCCCAGGACCTCCGCGAGCGGGGGAAGGCCGTCGTCGGGGGCACCCCGAACACCGACCACTTGGAGGAGGACCGCGGCTATGCCATGGAGGTCCTCGAAGAGCACGGCGTCAACACCGTCGAGCACCACATCTTCCACGACTTCGACGAGGGCGTCCAGTTCGTCCAGGAGAACCCCGCACCCTACGTCATCAAGCCTCTCGGCGAAGTGCAGAACGTCAAGCGCCTCCTCTACGTCGGCAACGAGGACGACGGGAGCGACGTCGTCGACGTCCTGCGCGCGTACAAGAAGGCTTGGGGCCACCGCATGAAGGGCTTCCAGCTCCAGCGCAAGGTCGAGGGCGTCGAGGTCGCCATCTGCGGGTTCTTCGACGGCGAGCAGTTCATCGACGACGTCAACTTCAACTTCGAGCACAAGAAGCTGTTCCCGGGGAACATCGGCCCGTCCACCGGTGAGATGGGGACGAGCATGTTCTGGGGCGGCCGGAACAAGCTCTTCGAGGAGACGCTCGGCAAACTCGAGGGCTGGCTCGCCAACGAGGGATACGTCGGGAGCATCGACGTCAACTGCATCGTCAACGAGACGGGCATCTACCCGCTCGAGTTCACGCCGCGCTTCGGCTACCCGACCATCGCCCTCCAGGAGGAGTCCATCGAGTCGAGTACCGGGGAGTTCTTCTACGACCTCGCGCACGGCAACGATCCCGACCTGCAGGTGCACAACGGCTACCAGATCGGCGTTCGGATCGTCCTCCCGCCGTTCCCGTTCGACGACGAGAAGACGTACGACGAGAACTCGCGGAACGCCGCCGTCGTCTTCGACACCGACTCGCGCGAGGGTATCCACATCGAGGACGCGAAGCAGGTCGACGGCCAGTGGCGGGTCGCCGGCGAATCCGGCATGCCCCTCGTCGTCACCGGGAAGGGCGAGACGATGCAGCAGGCGCGCGAGCAGGCCTACGGCCGCATCGACGACATCGTGATGCCGAACATGTACTATCGGGACGACATCGGCGAGCGCTGGACCGAGGGCGACGGCGACCGCCTGCAGGCGTGGGGCTACCTCGGGCCGCAGTCGTAGACGACGCGAAGTGCAGGCGTCGCGGAGGCGGACGCTACGCCCGCCGGAGCGTCACGGCGAAGACGGCCCCGGTCGGGTCGTTGGCGCCGGCGGTGATGTCGCCGCCGAAGGCATCGACGAACTTCTTCACGAGATAGAGGCCGAGGCCGTTCCCCCGACTCTCGGCGCCCTGTTCGCCGCGCTCGAACAGCGTCTCGGCGCAGTCGGGCGGGATCCCGGGGCCGTCGTCGGCGACGCTGACGGTGACGGTGTCGGGCGTGTGGTCGACGGTGACGGTGACGTGCGGTTCGCTCGCGGGGTTGTGCACGACGGCGTTCTGGAGGAGGTTGTAGAAGACCGTCCCGAGCATCGGCGTCGCCTCGACGGCGAGGTCGGCGTCGAGGTCCGGGGCGCTGACGACGGCGTCGGGGTGCTCGCGACGGACGGCCTCGACTTCGCGCTCGAGCGTCTCCGCGAGCGGGACGGGGTCGGTGACGACTCGGCCGTCGACGACGGCGCCCGCCATGCCGTCGGCGGTCTCGGTTGTGCGGATGATGTCGTCGACGGCGCCGACGATGCGATCGTAGGTCGGGCACTCGACGGCGTCGGACTGCTCGCGGAGGTGGTCGACCCACCCCCCGATGATCGTAGCGCGGTTCCGGATGTCGTGTCGGAGGACGCGACAGAGGAGCGCGAGGTCCTCGACGCGCGGGTCGTCCTGCTCGCGGAGGACGGCACAGACGGGACGCGGGGGGTCGTCGGCGACCGGCGTGAAGCGCGCGCTCAGGGTACGGTCGCCGACGGAGAGCCGGGCGCGGGCGTCGTCGCGCTGGCCGACGCGGACGGCAGTGAGCGCGTCGCGATAGGACCGCATTCCGCCGTCGACGGCGTCGAAGGCATCGTCGAGGAGCGCGTCGGGAAGATCGTCGTGCGCGGCGGCGTTCGCGTCGCTGACGGCCCCATCGGTGTCGTAGACGAGGACGGCGTCGCGCGTCCGCTCGAGAACGTCACCCGCTCCCGGAACGGTGTGCTCGACGCCCATGTATGAGAGATAGCACACCGGACACGTACTTATTCCTGTCGGTTAAATATAATTTTCAGGTGGTCGGACCGGGAAAGGGCCGACGGGAGCGTCGCGGGCCCCACCGAACGACCGGGCCGAAACCGAAGACATATAGCCACCACTCACGCGATTTCCGACGATGCAATACGGGCTGGTCGGCCTCTGGTGGCTGGTCTTCGCCGCGCTCCTCCTCGTCGGCGTTCCGCTCGCGTCCCGGCTCTATCCGGGCGCCCCCGAGCGCGGCGTCGCCGTCGCGCTCCCGCTTTCGCTCGTCGCGCTCCTGCTCGGCACCTACTGGGTCGGCCAACTCGCGTTCGGGCCGCCCGCCGTCGCGCTCGTCGCCCTCGCGCTCGTCGGCCTCTCCGCGTCCGTCGCGTCCCGCGAGGCCTTCTCGTTTCCGCGGCGGGCGTACGCCGAAGCGCTCGTCGTCTTCACGCTCGCGTTCGGACTGCTGCTCGCGATCCGCGCCGTCGACGCCGGCGCCGTCCCGGGCGCGGGCGAGAAGTTCCTCGACTTCGGTCTCCTGCAGGCGCTCCTCCGCGCGCCCGCGCTCCCGCCCGAGGACTTCTGGTTCGCCGGCCACCACGTCGTCTACTACTACGGCGGCCACCTGCTCGCCGCGACGCTCGCGACGCTCACCGACACCGCCGGCCGCTACGCGTACAACCTCGCGCTCGCCGGCGTCTACGCCACCGAAGTGACGGCGGCGTTCGGCCTCGCGCGGAACCTCGCCGCCGACAGGGGGTATCCCGCGCGCGCCGCCGGCGCGCTCGCCGCCGTCTGCTTCGGCCTCGCGAGCAACCTCCTCACACCCGTCCGCCTCCTCGCCGGCCTCCTCCCCGATCCGTGGACGGCGGCGCTCGCGGACGCCCTCGGACGCACCGTCGCGGAGGCGAGCGTCACCCCCGAGACGTTCACCTACTGGACGGCCTCGCGCGCGATGCACGACGCCGACACGGTCTACATCACCGAGTTCCCCTTCTTCAGCTACCTGAACGGCGACCTGCACGCGCACATGGTCGCCGTCCTCGTGACGTTCCTCGTCGTCGGCGTCTGTGAGGCCTACTGGCGCGCCGACGACGTCGGACACCGACGCCGCCTCCTCTGCGTCCTCGGGGCCTGCGTCGGCGCCGTCACCCTCGTGAACACGTGGGGTCTCGCGACCGCCACCGGCCTCGTCGCGCTCACCGTCGCGCTCGCGCCGGCCTCGCCGCGAACGCTGCTCCCCGCGCGCCTCCGAACCGGATTCGGCGCGCGCCGTGGCGGTCTCGCCGCACTCGACGGGCGCGGCTCGCTACGGTCGCGACTGCCCGAAGAGGGCACACGGCTCGCCCTCGGCGTCACCGTCGCCGTCGGCGTCGCCCTGCTCGGCCTCCTGCTCGTCGCGCCGTTCGTCGACAACGTCCTCCTCAGCGGCGTCAGCGGCCGCAGTCCCGCCCTCCTCCCGAACCGGAGCCCGCTCGGCGGCTTCCTCGTCGTCCACGGCGCGTTCCTCCTCGTCCTCGGGAGCTACCTCGCCGGGCGAACCGCGCTCACGCCGCGACGCGTCGGCGCGCTCTCCGCGCTCGCCGTCGGTCTCCTCGTCGCCGGGTGGCGTCTCGACCTCGTCGGCCTCGCGCTCGCCGGCCCGCTCGTCCTCGCCGGCTGGTACCTCCTGCGCACCCGCTCCGACCGGGTGGGCTTCGAGACCGTGCTCGTCGTCGCGGGCGCCGGCCTCGTCGTCCTCGTCGAGTTCGCCTACCTCCAGGACTCCGCCGCCGCCGGCCGCCTCAACACCGTCTTCAAGGCCTACTTCTCGGCGTGGGCGTTCTGGAGCGTCGCCGCCGGCGTCGCGCTCGCGAGCCTCCTCACCCGCGCGCGAACGTGGCTGCCCGTCTCCCGCGACGACCGTCGCGTCGTCGGCGCCGCCTGCGTCGCCCTCGTCGTCGCCACGCTCGTCCTCCCCTACGCCGGCCTCGCGCTCACCGACCAGTTCACCGGGACGAGCGACCCGACACTCGACGCCATCGAGTACGCGCACACCGACCACCCCGAGCAGGCGGCCGCCATCGAGTGGCTCGCGAACGAATCGGGAACGCCGACCATCGTCGAACGCCCGGGGCGGACCGCGTACGCGTGGCGCAACCCCGCCTCCAGCCTCACCGGCGTCCCGACGGTCGTCGGCTGGGTGCACGAATCCATCTATCGGGGCGGTGAAGCGTACGCGACGCGCGCGAACGACGTCGACGCCATCTACACGACCACCGAGACGACGAGTCGCCACCTCCTCCTCGAGAAGTACGACGTCGAATACGTCTGGGTGAGCGCGCTCGAACGCGAGCGCTACGGGAACGTCACGGCGCGCTTCGCGGACGACCCCGCGCTCTCCGTGGCCTACGAGAACGACGGCGTCACCGTCTACGCCGTCGCGGAGAACGCGAGCACGTAGTCAGCCGGTGTGGACGTCCGCGCGAGCGCCCACGTCCTCGGTCGTCGCCTCCTCGTACGCGACGTCGAAGGACGCCGCGACGACCGTCGTCGAGTCGGCGGGGACGCGCACGCGCTCGCGTCGAACGAGCGTGTCGTCGCCGAGGTCGGCGTAGAGGTAGACGTCCGCGCTCGCGCGTGACGACGCGGGGTTGGCGATGCGCGCCCGCACGGACAGGGCACCGGTCGCGTCGCCGCCGGCGGGCAGCCAGACGCGCTCGACGCGCAGCGGCGACCCCGGCGAGTCGAGACAGCCCGCCGCGCCCGTGAGCGCCGCGAGCGCGCCGAGGCCACAGGCACGGACGATCCGTCGTCGACGCCACTCCATACCCGGAGGGTACGCGCCGGCGGACAAGTGCTTTCCGCACCCGGCGGCCGCGGACGCTCGCGTCAACTACATACCCACAGAGGCCCTTCGAGGGAGTATGAGCGAGCGAGCAACCGCGACGTTCGGCGGCGGCTGTTTCTGGTGTATCGAGGCGGCCTTCGAGGAACTCGAAGGCGTCGAGAAGGTCACGTCCGGCTACGCCGGCGGCCACGCCGAGGACCCGACGTACGAGGAGGTCTGCGCGGGCGAGACGGGCCACGCGGAAGTTGTCCAACTCGAGTACGATCCGGCCGTCGTGAGCTACGACGAGCTCCTCGAGGTGTTCTTCACCGTCCACGACCCGACGCAACTGAACCGGCAGGGCCCGGACGTCGGCACGCAGTACCGCTCCATCGTCCTCTATCACGACGACGAGCAGCGCGAGCAGGCCGAAGCGTACGTCGACGCGCTCGACGAGGAGTACGACGACGACGTCGTCACCGAGGTCGAGGCACTCGAGACGTTCCACCGGGCGGAGGAGTACCACCAGAACTACTTCGAGAAGAACCCGGACGACGCCTACTGCACGATGCACGCCCAGCCGAAGGTCGAGAAGGTCCGCGAGCGCTTCGAGGCGAAGCTCGCGTAACCCCCGGCGAAACCGTATCGCGATATCGGATGTATGAGGAGCGGGACGAGACGGCAGGCGTCCCCGCCCGCCGGAACGCGTTTTTACCACGCATCCGTACACGGAGTCGATGACCCGAGCCGGGTTACGCGCGCTGATGGCGGTCGTCGGCGTGACGCTCCTCGTCGCCTACTTCGGCGCCGCCTACCTCGCTTACTGGGTGCTTGCGTCGCTCTGGGCGGCGCGGCCCGACCCGGCGACGATGCTGCTCGTCGTCGCCGTCACGGCGCTCGTCTTCGGCACCCTCAGCTACGCGTTCGGCACGCGTCGTCTCCTCTCGAACCTGAACGCGACCTACCTCCCGCCCGAGCGGGCGTCGCGGCTCTACGACCGCATCGAGGAGTTCGCGGCGGAGATGGATATCGACGTCCCGGACGTCTACGTGGGCGCGATGGCGGCACCGAACGCGTTCGGGGGCGTGCGCAGCGGCGCGGTCGTCCTCGACCGCTCGCTCTTTCGCTTCCTCACGACCGAGGAACTCGACGCGATACTCGCACACGAGCTCGCGCACCTCGAGAGTCACGACGGCCTCGTGCAGACGCTGGCGTTCAGCCTCGGCCAGACGGTCGCGGGCGTCCTCTCCGTCGCGCTCTTCCCGGTCGCGCTCTTCGCGACCGGGCTCGCGAAGGCGTGGGCGTGGCTCGCCGGGCGGCCGGAGGGGTGGGCGGAGACGCCGTTCGGGCGTTTTCGCGCCGCCGTCGACGGCGTCACCGTCGTCGTCCTCGTCGTCCTCACGCTCGCGGTGCGCGCGCACTCGCGAAACCGCGAGTTCGCCGCCGACGACCGGGCCGCCGAGCTGACGGGGCGGCCGCTCGCGCTCGCGTCCGCCCTCAGGAAGATCCAGCGCGCCACCGAGCCCGGGTGGGGCGTCCTCTCGCCGCTCTACGTTCACAGCGACGACGAGAACCCGATCGCGGAGTGGTTCTCGACGCACCCGAGCCTCGACGACCGAATCGAGCGCCTCCGCGAGCGGGCGGCGGAGAGGGGCGTCCGCGTCCCGGTGGAGTGAGCGGCGAGCGCATCGGCGGGACGAAGAGCGAAGTGGCGGGGTAGCGTAGCGAGATACGTGTACGAGCACATCCTGGTGCCGACGGACGGGAGTGACGCGTCGATAGAGGCGCTGGACGAGGCGTTCGAACTCGCGGAGCGGTTCGAGGCGACGGTACACGCACTCTACGTCGTCGACGACGCCGCGCTGGCGTCCACCGGACTCGACGACATGAGCTTCGACACGCACGTCGACGACTTCTTCGCGGACATGGAGGCGGTCGGTGAGCGTGCGACCGACCGGATCCGCGAGGCCGCGGCCGAAGAGGGGATCGACGTCGTAACCGCAGTCGTCAATGGAACGCCGGCACACGAGATCGTCACGTACGCGAACGAGCACGACATCGACCTCGTCGTGATGGCGACGCACGGGCGACGCGGCGTCGAGCGCGTGCTTCTCGGGAGCACGACCGAGCGGGTGGTCCGTCGAGCGAACGTGCCGGTGTTGACGGTCCGGATCGGTGCCGAAAAACCGCCGAGGGGGTCGACAGAATAAACGCGGACGACAGCCGGACGTGGCGATGTCGGTTCGGCGACGCTGAGGCGGACCACCAGCCAGTACTGCGGACGGGATGGTGTCGAACGGGGTCGGAGACCGGTCGGAGAGCGGACGCAGTGTACGGCGAATCGAACACCACCGTGTCCGGAGAAAAAGTCCGTTTCAGGCACTATATCACTCGATCTATCGAGTTCGGGGCGTGGTGGTGGGGGGACACCGGTCCGTCCGGGATACCGCCGAGCCCTGAGCGCGGAAAGGGAGGAGGAGAGGAAACCGACGGAAGCGGTGGTCGAGCGGGCGTCGGGACGAGAATCGGGACGTCGAGATACCGGCGGACAGCGCTGGTGGGGAGCCGGGACGCGCCCGACCGTGGACACACCACTATGTCCGCTGTTCTGTGGAGTGGGCGGAATGCGACGGCCACCGGGGGGGGACACTCACCCCACTTTGTCCGCAGTAACGACGGGAGAAGACCGGGTGGGGGAACGGGATGCGGCAATACGTGCCGCCGCGGTTCGGGAAGGATTGAAGCAACAGAGAAGAGAGAAGAAGACAAGGAGAAGAATAGTTTGATAGAAGACATATCTTCATTCTATATGTTCTATTTTGTTCGCAGTGCGGATACTGTTTTGTTTTCTCTTTATTCAATCTTTTCCCTCATCTAGAGTCCTCTCTTCCACCCCCTCCCTCCCTTTCGCCAGTACTGCGGACAAAGTGGAGGGGGTGTGTTAGCCGACACCGTTATCCGTCTTCGATAGGCCTTCAAGTGAACTCGGAACAGCGGACGCTCCGGACACTCCGGACACTCCGGACGCGGTGGCTTTATTGTGGTCGGCGGTCTGGGACGTTCGCATGGGGCTCTTCGAGCGGGACACCGACATCTATCGGGACCGCGACGCACTCCGGGAGGACTACCAGCCAGCCGAACTCGTCGGGCGGGACGAGGAACTCTCAACCTACACGTCCGCCCTCCAGCCGGTCATCAACGGCGAACAGCCGAACAACGTCTTCCTCTACGGGAAGACGGGCGTCGGGAAGACTGCGGCGACGCGCTACCTCCTCGACCACCTCCGCGAGGACGCCGACGAGTACGACGACATCGCCCTCGACATCATCTTCCTCAACTGCGACGGCCTCTCCTCCTCCTACCAGGTCGCCACCCACCTCGTGAACGAACTGCGCGCCGAGCACAACCAGATCAGTACGACGGGCTACCCGCTCGCGACGGTCTACGAGATGCTCTGGGAGGACCTCGACTCGCACGGCGGCACGGTCCTCATCGTCCTCGACGAGATCGACAACATCGGCGACGACTCCATCCTCTATCAACTCCCGCGCGCTCGCGCGAACGGCAAACTCGAGGACACCCAAGTGGGCCTCATCGGCATCTCGAACGACTTCTCCTTCCGCGACGACCTCTCGCCGAAGGTGAAGTCCTCGCTCTGCGAGAACGAGATCCACTTCCCCGCGTACGACGCCACCGACCTGAAGGCCATCCTGAAACAGCGCGCGGACGTCGCGTTTCACGACGGCGTCCTCGACGACGGCGTTATCCCGCTCTGTGCGGCCTACGGCGCGAAGGACGCCGGTGACGCCCGCCAATCCATCGACCTCCTGATGAAGGCGGGCGACGTCGCGCGCGACGACGAGGCCACCACCGTCACCGAGGACCACGTCGACCGTGGGCGCACCGCGCTCGAACGCGGCCGCATCGAGGAGGGCATTCGAGGGCTCACCGAGCACGGCCACCTCGTGCTCTACGCGCTCGTGACGAACGACCTCGAGGGCGAGACGCCGATCCGCTCGCGCGACGTCCGCCCGCGCTACACGCGCTTCGCCGAACTCGCGAACCGCGACCCGCTCGTCCCCCGCCGTATGCGCGATCACCTGAGCGAGCTCGCGATGCTCGGCATCATCTCGGTCACGGAGCGCAACGAGGGGCGACGCGGCGGCACCTACCGCGAGTACGAACTCGACATGCCGGTCCAGCAGGTCCTGAGCGCGCTCTCGGAGACCGTCGAACTCGTCGGCGTTCACGAGTCGGTCGTCGAACTCGCGACGGACGTGATGCCGGACGTCGCGGCGGCGGCCGCCGCGAGCGCGGAGGCGGACGGCGAGGGTGAGGACGCGGACGACGACCACGAGGACGCCTCCCTCGCCTCCTTCGAGTAGCGCGTCCGAGCGAACCCGATTACTGCGGACGCGGTGGGGTATACGGAACCCTTATCTGTCTGTATGGAAGTCCGAGGGCGGACCAGCGGCTGACACCCGCACATTGAACACCGGAAAACCCGCTGAGAGCCGCGTCTCAACCGTCGATACAGCGGACGAGGTGGTGTTCGGTTCGGCGTCGTGACGAACCGAAAGCGGTCTGAACCGGCCCGCCCTAGCCCGGGTGATGCGTGTGCTCGTCACGGGCGCGACCGACCGATACGGCTACGCCGCCGCACGGGCGCTCGATGACGCCGGTATCGACGCCGTGGTGCTCACCCGTGACACCGATTCGCCGGCCGCGCGAGCGCTCACGGCGCACGGTCTCGACGTCGTGCACGGCCGGCGCGACCAACTCGACCACGTCGAGGACGCGCTCGCCGACGCGGACGGCGCCTTCCTCTCCGTCGGAACCGGGTCGGCGCGCACCACCACGGAGCGGGGCGAGACCCTCGTTCGCGCCGTCGAACGAACCGGGACGCCCGCCGTCCACGCCTCGGTGTTCGGCGCGGACGAGCGCCCCGGCGTCCGCTGTGTCGACGTCCGCGCGAGCGTCGACGCCGACCTCGCCGAGCGAGGCGTCCCGCACGTCTCCCTCCGGCCGGGCATCCCGCTCGACGCCTTCGAGCGCGTCCGCGAGACCGTCGAGGCGGAGGGACGACTCCCCTTCCCGCTCGAGGGCCACGCCCGCGCGGCGTTCACCGACCCCCGCGACGTCGGCCGCGCGACGGCCGCAGTCTTCCGAGGGGACATAGCGGGGTCCGAGCGCCTCCCCGTGGTCGGCGGGACGCACTCGCTCTACGACGTCGCGACCGCGCTCGAAGCCGTCACCGGGGAGTCGGTGCGCGCGGACCCGCGACCCCCGACGGACGCGCCGCGTTCGCTCACCGCCTTCTACCGATGGGTGAACGAGGGCGCACTGCTCGCCCCTTCGGGCGCGCTCACCGAGCGGTACGGCGTCGAGACGGCCGCGCTCGCCGACTACTTCGAGCGACGCGACTGGTGAGTCAGGCGAACGGCCCGACGTCGTCAACCGGTGTGACCGAGTAATCGACGGTGAGGGTGTCCTTCGTCGCGCGGACCTTCCCGACGAACGTCGAGATGTCCGCGAGCTCCCCTTCGAGGATGAACAGCTCCATGCAGTGATGGTCGCCGACGTGACTGTGGAAGTTCGCGGCGACGAGGCTCTCGTTCTCGTGGCGCAGATGCATCATCTTCTCCTCGACGGTCGTCGTCTCGTAGTCGAACATCACGGTGACGACGGCCATCAGCTCGCGGTCTTCGAGGCGTTTGTCCTCGAACTCGCCGAGGAGGTTGCGTGCGGCCTCGCGGACGACTTCCGAGCGGCCGGTGTAGCCGTGCTCGTCCGCGAACTCGTCGATGCGGTCGGCGAGTTCGTCCGGCATGGAGATGGAGACAACGGTCATGGCTAGTAACTCGGCGCCGCTCGAATAATAAGGATTGCCCGTCGCGCTAGTGCGTCGTGTGCGACTCGTGGTCGGACGTCGGGTGTCGCCACGCTTCGAGCGTGTAAATCCCGAGCGCGGCGAGCGCGACGAGCGCGGCGGCGGCGATGACGTAGAAGAGCGCCATCGACTGCACGCCCACGACGATGACGAGGACGAGCGCGATTATCTCGGCGACCGCGGCGACGCCGAAGATGCCGAACGCGAGGTCTTGTAACTCCATATCCGCCGATACTGTCGAAACCCGCTTATTCGTGTCGGTCCGCGAGCGGCGACCGGTCCTGCGCCCCTCCGAGGGCTATCGCCCGTCTCAACGCATATGCCGGAGGTGGCGGCGGTGCTTCGAGCGCGCGATCATGAAGACGAACGCGCCGAACGCCATCGTGAGGAAGCTCATTCCGACGATGATCGCGGCGACCGTGAGCGTCGACGACGAGATGATCTCGATGCCCTGTACGACGGCCATCGGGTCCCCGATGAGTTCGTTGAGGAAGATGACGCAGCCGACGCAGAGGCCGATACAGCCCGCGACCATCATCGAGAAGGAGTAGACGCCGCTGTTCAACACGGCGTCCGGACGTTCCAGTGGGCGGCGGTACCGACCACTGAGCGCGTCCCTCCCTCCATCACTATATCGATCTGATTAGTCTCCAGCAGTAATAACTCTTCGCCGAGCGCCGTACACGGACGAACCCACCGGAGTCCGGGGGTTCAAGCCGCCGGCACCCCATTCGATTCGTATGCCCATCGAGATGCCGCGCCTCGGACTCGGGACGTACACCGACGACGACCAGGAGGGCCGCTACGACGCCGTCAAGACCGCCCTCGACGTCGGCTATCGGCACATCGACACCGCGCAGGTCTACGAAAACGAGGAGTATGTCGGCGCCGCGATAGCGGACTCGGACGTCGCGCGCGAGGACGTCTTCCTCGCGACGAAGACCGTCCACCACGACGTCCCCGAGTCCCCCGGGGACGTCCGGGACGCCATCGAGGGCTGTCTCGAACGCCTCGGCACGAACTACGTCGACCTGCTCTACGTCCACTGGCCGACCGGCGTCTACGACGCCGAGGCCGTCCTCGGCGCCTATCAGGACGCCCACGACGACGGACTCGTCGAGCATATCGGCGTCTCGAACTTCCTCCCCGAGCACCTCGAGGAAGCCCGTGAGGTCCTCGACGTCCCGATCGCCGCCCACCAGTTCGAGATGCATCCGCTCCTCCCGCAGGACGAACTCCGCGCGGACGCCCGCGAACACGGCTATTGGGCGGTCGCCTACTCCCCGGTCGCACAGGGCCGCGTCGCCGACCTCGACCCCGTCGTCGAGGCCGCCGACGCCCACGACGCCTCCCCGTATCAGGTCGCGCTCGCGTGGCTCCTCTCGAAGGAGAACGTCGCCGCCGTCCCGCGCGCGACGGGCCGCGCGCACATCGCCGATAACTACGGCGCGCGCGACCTCGAGTTGACCGCCTCGGAGGTCGCGGCCATCGACGCCATCGAGGACCGCGAGCGCCTCATCGACCCCGAGTGGGCGCCCTGGAACTGACGCGCGCTGACCACGGGGCCGGGTGGTCGACGGCGCGGGGCGTGAGCGCGTCTCGTCGGCCATCAGCCGGCCGATTCGGGAGGGGACAAATCCTTAACGGTGGAAACCCGATCCACCTACATGATTGATGAGGCGGTACAGGACATCGAGGAGATGCGGTCGCAGAGCGCCTCCGTCGTCGCTGTCAAGGCCGCCCGCGCGCTCGAAGAGCTCGTCCACCGCGACCACTACACGGTCGAGGAGGGGCTCCGGTCGCTCGAGCGCAACAGCAACGCGCTCCGGCGCGCGAGCCCATCGCACACGCTCCTGCACACCACCCAGAAGCGGATTCTCGAGCGCGTCACGGAGCCCGAGCCGACCGACGTCGAGGAGATGACCGCCAGACTCCGCACGACCATTCGCGACGTCGTCGCCGACGTCCAGACGAGCAAGGAGCGAGCGGCGGCGGAGGCCGCCAGAACCCTCTCCGACGGCGACACCGTCCTCACCCACGAGAGCTCCTCGACGGTCATCGCGACGCTCGAACACGCCCTCGAGGACGGGCTGACGCTCGACCTCTACGTCACGGAAGCGAGACCGCGCTTCCTCGGGCGGCGGACCGCGCGCCGGCTCGCCGACCACGACGCCATCGACGTCACCGTCGTCGTCGACGGCGCCGCCGGCTACTGCCTCGACGAGTGCGACCGCGTCCTCGTCGGCATGAACTGCTTCGTCGACGACGTCGTCTACAACCGCGTCGGCACCTTCCCCATCGTCACCGCCGCCGACTACCACGACGTCCCCGTGACCGTCGTCGGCTCCTCGATGAAGTTCATCGGCTCCGACTTCGTCTTCGAGAACACGCTCCGCTCGCCCGCCGAGGTGCTTCGGGAGCCGGCGGACGGGTTCTCCGCGCTCAACCCGAGCTACGACGAGACGCCGATCGAACTCCTCGACACCGTCGTCACCGAGGACGGCGCGATGCAGCTGTAGCCCTCCCGAGGCGTCACCGCGGACGGCGCACGCACAGCCCCACTCGAGACGGCGTCTCCCGTTCCTGCTCACGCGCTCGACCGACCACTCGAATCGGACTGGACGCGGGGTCTTGCGGGGGTCGTGCGTGCTTTTGTTTCGGTCGAACTGGGAGATACTGGTCGATTCGAGTCTCAGGAACGGGTTTTGGAAGAATCGCGTCGCGAGTCAGGCCCGTGACCGGCGCGAGCGGCATCGAATCGCCGCCGTTCGGCCGTTCGACGCTCTGAGCCCGTGTGGACTCCTGCGATGTCCGCAGTGTCGATGGGCCCGGAACGTGTCCCTCGGTCCGCCACGCGGCGACTGTGGGGGCGTTAGCCCTCCATGCCGCTGAAGGAGAGGCCGCCCTCGATGTAGCGTTGGGCGACGAGGTAGACGAGCATGATGGGGAGCGCGAACGTGAGTGCGAACGCGGAGAAGCGCGCCCACGGGATGGAGTACTCGCTGACGAGCGAGTAGAGCCCCACGGGAAGGGTGTAGTTCTGCGTGCCGAGCAGGGTCTGGGCGACGACGAACTCCGTCCAGCCGGTGAGGAAGGTGAAGATGAAGACGGTGGCGAGGCCGGCCGCGGAGAGCGGGAGGATGACCTCCGTGACGACGCGCCACGTCGGCGCACCGTCGACGATGGCGGCTTCCTCGTAGGAGGTGGGGATGCCGTCCATGTAGGTCTTCAACAGCCACGTGTTGAACGGGACGGCGGTCGCGGCGTAGTAGACGGAGAGCGCGAGTTTGTTGTCGTTGATGCCGAACTGGACGTAGACGGTGTAGAGACCGATCAGGAGCGCGATGCCGAGGCCGCCCCCGACCTGCGTCATGAGGACGTAGACGAAGAGCACCTTGCGCCGGAGGATGAACTGGCGACGCGAGAGCGCGTAGGCGGCGGGGACGACGAGCGCCATCGAGATGAGGACGGTGGGGACGGAGACGGTGATGCTGTTCCAGAGGAAGTGCTTGAACGCCGAGGGGTTCTCGATGCCGTAGCGCGAGACGTCGAGCAACACGAGTTTCGGCGTGTGGAACGCGAGCGCGAGCTCCGTCCCCGGGATGTTGAGGAGCACCGTGTACGCGGGCACGATGAGGTCGCCGACGACCCAGAGGAACGACTTGAGGGTGGGGTTCGCGGGGACGAGTGCGAGGCCGCCCGAGGAGTAGATGGAGCCGCCGGTGCTGGAGAGGGCGGCCATCAGTATCCAGTAGATGGGGAAGAGAAGCGCGAGGCAGAGCGCGAGCGCGCCGACCGTCGCGAGCAGCGACTTCGCGGGCCCGCGTGGGGACTGCTCGCCGGCGCGGATCCGCCTGAGGGTGTAGACGGCGTCCCGCCCGGTTTCGACGGGAGCGAGCACGAGCGTGCGGGCGCCCTCGCCGAGTTTGCCGGCCATGCCGCCGAGGATGCTCACTGTTCGGACACCCCCTCGGCGAGGCGGCCGCGCTTCACGTTCAGCCACATGAACGTCCCGATGAAGACGACGGCGATGAGGCTGATTGCGGCGCCGCGTCCGTACTCGGAGAAGGAGAGGGCTTCGCGGTAGCCGTAGACGACGATGAGTTCGTTCGCCCGCGCGGGGCCGCCCTGATTGAAGACGTAGGGGACGAGGAACTGCTGGAAGGAGGCGGCGGCGGTGAGGATGGCCGCGAAGAGGACGGGGCGCTTGATCGAGGGGACGGTAACGTGGAGGAAGCGGGAGAGGTAGCCGGCGCCGTCGACTTTCGCGGCTTCGTGGAGTTCCTCGGAGACGTCTTGGAGCGCGCTGACGGTGATGATGACCATGAAGGGGTAGGAGAGCCACGCTTCGGTGACGTTGTACGCCATGAAGGCGGTCCAGCGCCCGGAGAGCCACGCGATGGCCTCGATGCCGACGGAGCCGAGGAGCTGGTTCGCGAGGCCGAACTGCGCGGAGCTGAAGATGCCGCGCCAGACGGTGATGGTGAAGATGGCGGGCAGCCCCATCGGGAGGACGATGAGCGAGCGCATGAGGCGCTTGCCCCGAACGCGGTCGCTGGTGACGACGAGCGCGATGGTGATGCTGAGCGAGAGCTTGAGCGCGACGCTCGTCGCGACGAAGAGCCACGTGATGCCGAAGGAGTTCCAGAACTGCGGGTCGGTGAGGACGCTCACGTAGTTCCGGAGGCCGACGAACGTCGCTTCGCCGAACGTCAGGACGGAGAAGGCCCCGTCGCCCGCGAAGAGGTTGGCGGGCGCGGCGTTCGTGAACGAGATGCCGACGAGGTAGAGCACCGGGAAGAGCATGAACGCCGCGAAGACGAACAGCCCGGGGAGGACGAGGAGGAGCGAGAGGTCCCGCTTCTCGAGGAAGGGGACGTCAGCGACCCGGTCGCCGACGGTCGAGATGGCCGACATCGCTCACTCCCAGTTGCTGCGGACCGTCTCGGCGGCCTGCGAGAGCGCGGCTTCGGGCGTCGCGTCGCCGTTGAACGCCTTGATGAGCGCGCTCTCGACGGGCGGCCAGACCTTGTTGACCTTCGGGTGGGTGGGCATCGGCGTGCCCTGGTCGACGGCTTCGGAGAAGGCCTTGACTTCGCCGGGGAGGTCGTCGCTGCCGACGAGGCTGGCGAGGACGGGGATGCTCCCCTGCTGTTCGGCGCGCTGGAGGATGTGGTCCTCGTTGGTGGCGAACCACTCGACGAACGAGCGGCCGGCCTCGGTGGCGGGGCCCCCCTCGCGCATCGCCTTCGAGAAGTACCACATCTTCACGCCCGTGTAGGGGTTGGCTTCGCCGCCCTCGGGTTTCGGCGGCGTCGTCACCTCGTAGTTGACGCCCTTCTCGTTGAGGGTGGAGAGGTACCACGGGCCGTTGATGGCGAACGCGGCGTTGCCGGAGGCGAAGATGGACGCCTGTGGCTCGTAGGTGGGGTCGTTGGGCATGTAGGGCTTGAAGTTGTCGAGGGCGAACTGGAGGCCCTCGACGACGGGGTCCTTGTCGATGCCGAGCATGTCGTCCTTCGAGGCGTCGAAGTAGTAGCCGCCGAACGCCTGGAGCCAACTGCTCGTGAAGTAGGGGTTGAAGGGGTAGCCGAGGCCGTACTGGTTCTTCGAGGGGTCGTGGTAGTCCGCCATGACGTCGACCATCTCGGCGACGGTCTCGGGGGGCTCGTCGACGATGTCGGTGTTGTAGATGAGCGTCACCGTCTCGGCGGCGTGCGGGAGGCCGACGATCTGCCCGTCGAACTGGACGGCGTCGGCGGCGGCGCTCGTAAAGGTGTCGAGCGAGACGTCGAGCTCCCCGGTCTGGTCGGCGAGGAAGCCGCGCTGGGTGTAGTCGCCGACCCAGTCGTGGGCGTGCTCGAAGGACTGCGGGCCCTGTCCGGCGGGGATGGCGCTCGTCGTCTTCTTCTCCATGGAGGAGATGTCGGCGCCCTCGACGGTGTGGGGCGACTGCTCGTTGAACGCGGTGATGGCGTCCTCGCGGAGCGGCTGCTCGGTGTCGGTGAGCGCGTACCACGCGGTCGCCGTCCCGCCCCGTTCGGTCGTGGTGTCGCCGCCGTCGCTCGACGCGTCGCCCGAGGGGGTGCTCTCGGACTGCTGGACGCCGACGCATCCGGTCAACGCGACGAGCGCGCTGGCGCTTCCGACTCCGGCGATGAACTCCCTGCGGTTCGATGTCATGGATGAACGTTAGTTGTGTTTGTAGTTCGTATATTAAATTCTTCGGTTCTGGGGTCTGTGGAGCGAGAATACGGGCGTTTGAGACGTCTCTGCCGGCGGTCCGGGGCGAGTAAGCGAGCCATCGGGGACGAGTCGAGCCGGGCCTCGCCACCGTCTATGAAGTCCTATGTAATATTACTTCCCACATGATGGTAACGGGGGAAGATTTATATCTTCACGTGTCAACCTCTCTCGGGATGGCAACCGTCACGCTCGACACCCTCCGAAAAGAGTTCGACAACGGGCGAATCGTCGCCGTCGACGACGTCTCGCTCGACGTCGCGGACGGCGAGTTCGTCACCGTCGTCGGCCCCTCTGGATGCGGGAAGTCGACCACCCTCCGCATGATCGCGGGCCTCGAGAGTCCGACGAGCGGCTCGATCCGCATCGGCGGCGAGGACGTCACCGACCTGCACGCGCGCGACCGGGACGTCGCGATGGTGTTCCAGAACTACGCGCTCTACCCGCACAAGACCGTCCGCGAGAACATGGCGTTCGGCCTGCGGATGAGCACCGACCTCTCGAAGGCCGAGCGCCGCGAGAAGGTCGACGAGACGGCGGAGATGATGGGCATCGAGGAGCTCCTCGACGACACGCCCGGGGAGCTCTCCGGCGGGCAGAAACAGCGCGTCGCGCTCGGGCGCGCGATCGTCCGCGAGCCCGACGTCTTCCTCTTCGACGAACCGCTCTCGAACCTGGACGCGAAGCTCCGCACGACGATGCGCACGGAGATCCAGCGCCTCCAGGACGAACTCGGCGTCACCTCCATCTACGTGACGCACGACCAGGAGGAGGCGATGACGATGGGTGACCGCCTCGCCATCCTCGACGGCGGCGAACTCCAGCAGACCGGCCGCCCGAAGGACGTCTACGAGCGCCCGCGCAACGAGTTCGTCGGCGGCTTCGTCGGGTCGCCCTCGATGAACACGCTCCCGGTCGTGGCGTCGGGTGACGACTCCGGCGTCACGCTCTCGAACGACCGCGTGCGCTACGACCTCTCGGGCGAGCGCGCGCGCCGCGTCGCCGACGCTGGCGTCGAGGACATCCATCTCGGCGTCCGCCCCGAGGACGTCCGCGTCGTCGACTCCGGCGGCATCGACACCGTCGTCGACGTCGTCGAACCCGTGGGGAGCGACAACTACCTCTATCTCGACCTCGGCCCGGACTTCATCGCGCGCGTCGACGCCGACGTCGAACCAGCGATGGACGACCGCATTCAGGTCACCTTCGACGAGCGCGACGTCCACCTCTTCGACGCCCGCACCGGCGACTCCCTCCTCTACGACGGGGACGCCGAGGGCGACGAGCGCGACGAACGGACGATTCCCGCCTGAGCGGTCCCGTCGCACGGGCGTGACGGCCGCCGGTCCGCGTTCCGATTCCTTCTCCCGCACGCGACGGCCACGGGCGACGCGGCTGCCCGTCTATTCGACGTGCCCGTCCGGGGTGGCGGCGCGCTCGTCGCCCTCGAGGAGCGCGAGCGTCGCGCTCCGGATGGCGTGCGGCCAGCCGAGCGGCGTCGCGGAGTCCGGCGTCCCGTCGTCGAAGACCTGCTCGGGGAGGTGGCCGGCCTCCGTGACGAGGGCACCGCCCGGCGCGACGAGCGCGAGCAACTCGCGGGCGCGCCGGTCGAGGGCGGTGGCGCGCTCGTCGCCGGCGGCGCGACAGAGCGCGGCGAGTTCGGCGGCGGCGTTCGCGCCCCACGCGGTCGAGACGGTCCAGATCTTCTCGCCGCCCTGCTCGCGCTGACGCCACGCGTCCCCCTCGTAGCGAACGAGGCCGCGAACGGCGCCCGCGTCGCGTTCGAGGCCGTCGAGGACGGTCGTGACGTGCTCGACGAGTCGGTCGCGGCGCGTCGCGTCCACGTCGCCGACGCGGGCGTAGGCGCGATGGGCGCTCGCGAGCGCGAGCGTCGCGGAGTCGAGGCGGTCGTCGAGGCCGTCCTCGGGGCTCTCGGGGCCGTACTCGCGGAGGGCGTACGCGCCGCGCGATTCGACCCAGAGGTCGTCGATGGCGTCGTACACGTCGTCGGCGTGCTCGCGGGCGCGTGAACCGACGGCGTCGTCGCGTTCGGCCGCGACGGTGGCGTAGGCGTCGAGGAACGTCGCGGCGGTGTGCGTGAAGCGCCCGGTCATGTCCTCCCACGCGTTCTGGCAGGTCTCGGGGCGGCCGTCGGCGGCGAGGGAGGCGTCGAGGCCGTCCACGCCGGCCGCGACGACGTCCGCGTAGTCGCCGTCGTCGTAGTCCGCGAGGAAGCTGAGCACGCTCGCGGTCTGGTCGGCCTGATAGTTGTGGCCGTCGCCGGCTTCGAGGCGGCCGTTCGCCCACCCGGGCGCGAGCGAGCCGTCGAACGCCCAGACGCGGTGTGGCCACGTGCCGTCGTCGAGCTGGGCGGCGGCGTAGGCGTCGGCGCTCCGCGCGAACCACTCCTCGAGGCCGAGGTCGAAGCGCCGGTCGGCGGTACGGAGGAAGCCCGAGATCTCGGCGTCGTCGCGGAACCACGCGTAGCCGTAGCCGCCGGAGTGGACGTAGTGGGGGTCGAAGTCGGGGCCGGCGATGCGGAGGCCGGTGGCCCCGGTGAGCGAGGCGAGCACGCGGAGGTCGGTGGCGACGGCGTCGGCGGCGTCGCCCGCGTTCTCGGGGCCGGTGCCGGCGTCGGTGTGCGCGGCGTCGCGGAGCGTCTGTGCGTCCGCGTCGGCGGCGTCGCGGATGGCGGCGAGCGCATCGTCGCGCGGCGTCTCGGTGCGCGAGGTGAGGAGGGTGGCGAGGGTGGCGTGGCCGCCGTCACCGGGGACGACACCGAGGACGGCGCCGGTGAGGAGGGCGTCGTCGTAGCGGCCCTCGGGGCGCTCGCGGGGGTAGTCGCGGGGGTCGTCGCCGAGGACGGCGCCGAACTCCGTCGCGTCGCCGCGAACGGTGTGGAAGCCGGTGGCGCTCGCGAGGTAGTTGGCTTCGTCGGCGTGATAGACCTCGACGGCGTCGCCGTGGTGGAGTTGGGCGAGGCGGTCAGCGCGGCCGTCGGGGGTGAACTCGACGTAGCAGACGATGTCGACGCCGTCGGCGTCGCGCAGGTCGAAGTGGGTGCGGTGGCGCGCGCCGTCGGCGTAGTCGTACTGGACGACGGTGCCGTGGGCAGTCTCGTGCGTCGTCTCGACGAGCGCGGTGTCGTCGACGTAGCGCTGGGTGGCGTTCGCGGCGTCGAACCACTCGGGGTCGCTCGCCTCGTCGGTGCGGACGCCGAAGCGCGAGCGTGCGATGCCGCTGTGTCCGACGAGCGGATAGCTGTGGTCGCGGACGGCACCCGAGGAATCGATGTGGATGAGGCGCCCGTCGTGGCCGGTGAAGCGGCCGTCGGTGGTGCGGCGTTCGCCGGGGAAGCGTCTGTCATGGTCGCGGTGGCGCTTGTAGTCGCGGAGCGCGTCGCGGAGATGCATGGCCGTAGTTGGTCGCCGGGGGTCTAATAGATATGGTGTAATAGTATCTCTAAGATTTCCGGAATCGCTGGCTCCAAGTGACCGACCCGCGAGCGGACGTGTATGCACCACCCCGGGCCACCCCGGTTCGTCGACGTCGGCGAGACGGTCGACCTCGCCCCCCGAAACCCCGACCCCGACGCCACCTACCGCTGGCGCCTCCGCGAGCGCCCCAGCGGGAGCGACGCCGGCGTCGGCGACGCGCCCGTCGTCGCCCTCGAACCCGACGCTCCCGGCCGCTACGAACTCGAACTCGACGCCCCGGACGGCACGCACGTCCAGACCGTCCACGCCTACGACGTCGTCGAGGAACCCGTCACGTTCCGCGTCGCCGACGACGACGTCGACGCCGACCCGGCGGCCGTCGAGTTCGTCTCCGTCTACGGGGCGTTCAACGACTTCACGATGGGGACGCTCACCGCCGAGCGGAGCGCCGACGACGACGCGTGGGTCTACGAGACGACGCTCCAACCGGGGACGCACGAGGCGCTCTTCGCCGTCGACGGCGAGTTCGACGCCTTCGCCGCCGACGAGGTGGTCGTCGAGGGGCCCGGCCGGCCCCGCGTCTCGCTCGACGCGGCGGTACGCGGTGACGAACTCGTCGTGCGCGCGGCCGCCGAGGCCGCCCCGAACGGGCGCGACCCCGAAACGGTCTTCGCGTTCGACGACCGCGACGCGCTCTCGCGCGCCGACGCGACCGTTGACGGCGCCGAACTCCGCGTCCCCCTCGACGCCATCCCCGTCCACGCGCGCCTGCACGCCGTCCCGGTCGCCGAGCGCCACGGCGTCGCGGCGACGCTCGAAATCGAACGCGACGGCGAGGACGTCGCCCTCTCGGACCCCGGCGGGGCGCCCGACTGGGTACGTGAGGCCACCATCTACGAGATATTCGTCCGCGAGTTCGCGGGCGCGGACCTCGACACGACCTTCGGAGCGATCGAGGAGCGCGTCCCCTATCTGGCGCATCTCGGCGTCGACGCCGTCTGGTTCACGCCCGTCTGCGCGAGCCCGACCCGCCACGGCTACCACATCACGGACCTCTTCGACACTGCCGACGACCTCGGGACGCGCGCGGAGTTCGAGTCGCTCGTCGAGACCCTCCGGGACGCCGGCATCAGGGTGCTCTTCGACCTCGTCATCAACCACACGTCGCGCGACCACCCCGCCTTCCACCTCCACCGCGCGGGCGTCCCCGCGTACGCCGAGCACTACGAGCGCGTCCCCGCAGAACAGGACACGACGGACGTCGACTGGGCGGGCGCGGACGCGCCCGGCCACTACTTCAACTGGGCGAAGATACCGAACCTGAACTACGACTCGCTCGCCGTCCGCGCGTGGATGCTCGACGTCGTCGACGAGTGGGCGGACGTCGTGGACGGCTTTCGCTGCGACGTCGCGTGGGGCGTCCCGCACGGCTTCTGGAAGGAGGTCCGCGCCCGCGTGAAAGCCGACGACGCCGACTTCCTCCTCCTCGACGAGACGGTGCCCCGCGAGGTGGACTTCGATGAGGACGAGTTCGACGTCCACTACGACACGGACTTCTACGAGGCGCTCCGCGACGTCGGGTCAGGGGAGGCGCCCGCCGACGCCGTCCTCGACGCGCTCGACGCGTCGCGTCGCCACGGGTTCCCGGCGGACGCCGCGCACATGCGCTACGTGGAGAACCACGACGAGGACCGCTATACGGAGGTGTGTGGTGAGGCGCCGCTGCGCGCCGCCGTCGGCGCGACGTTCACCCTCCCGGGCGTCCCGATGATCTACTACGGGCAGGAGCGCGGCGTCGCGGACTACCGCGGCCCGATGCGGTGGTACGACGGCGACGCCGACCTGACCGCGTTCCACCGCCGCCTCGTCGCCCTTCGCGACGAGCACGACGCCCTGCGCGCGCCCGCCGCGGCCGTCGAACGCGTCGCACACACCTGCGAGTCGGGCGACGCCGACGACGTGACGGTCTACGCCCGCGAGGGCGACGAGGAGACGCTCGTCGTCGCGCTCCACTTCGGTGCGGGCGAGGCCGTCGTCGACGTCGAGCGCGCCGTCGACGCGACCGACCTCGTCTCGGGGGCGGACGCGCGCGTCGCGGCCGGCCTCGCCGTCGACTCCGTCGCGGTCTTCGCGGCGCGCGAGTAGCGATCACCGAGGGGTATACAACCCTCGCACGCCCATCCCCCGGTATGGACTCAGCGGACGTCGAAACCCTGCTCAGGCGCTTCGGCCTCTCGGAGAAGGAGGTCGACACCTACCTGACGATACTCGAACTCGGGGAGGCGAAGGCGAGCACCGTCTCGGACGAGGCGGGGACCTCGAAGCGCTACGTCTACAGCATCGCGGAGGAGCTCGAGGAGCGCGGCTTCGTCGAGGTGAACGACCACGCGGTGCCGACGACGATACGCGCCCGGCCGCCCGAGGAGGTGCGCGCCTCGCTCACGGACGACGTGGAAGAGATGGCGCCCGCGCTCGAGACCTACTACTCCCAACCGGAAGCGCCCACGCAGGAGTTCGAGGTGGTGAAGTCGCGCGTGACGGTGCTCAAGCGCCTCTCACAGTTCGTCTCGCGCGCGGAGTCGGAGATCACGCTCGCGGTGCCGGCCACGCACCTCGACGCCGTCCGCGAGGACCTCCGGGACGCCGTCGAACGCGGCGTCTTCGTCCTCCTGCTCGTCTCGGACGCGGACCCGGGGGCGGACGCGGACCTCGACGGCGTCGCGTCGGTCGCGCGCGTCTGGGAGCAGCCGATGCCGACGATGCTCACGGTCGACCAGAGCGGATGCGTCGTCGCGCCGAGCGAGATGCTCGCGCGCTCGAACAGCGACGAGCAGGCCATCGCGTTCGAGCAGCCCCAACTCGGCCCCGTCATCGTCGGCTCCTTCCTCGGGAACTACTTCCCGATGGCGAGCGAGGTGTACACGACGGCGCGCGACGACCTCCCAGCGACCTACGTGGACTTCCGGAACGCCGTGTTGCAAGCGACGCTGCATCGCCGCGAGGGCGACGGTCTGCGCGTCACGGTCGAGGGCCACTTCGTCCGCGACCCCGGCGACGCGGTGACGCTCGACGGCCGCGTCGTCGAGGTGCGCCAGTCGCTGCTCGAACCCGCGACGAACTCCTTCCCCGTGGAGACGTCGCTCGTGGTGGAGACGGACGACGGCGACGTCCACACGGTCGGCGGTCAGGGGTCGTTCGTCGAGGACGTCGAGGCGGACGAAGCGACGCTCTACTGGAGCTAAATGGATCCGTACGCGTTCGAGGCGGTTCAGTCGAGCTCGCGTCGCATCTCGAACTCGAGGGCGTGCTTGGCGACGACCTCGAAGTCGTAGCGCTCGTAGAGCGCGACGGCGGGCGCGTTCGACTTCTCGACGTGGAGCCAGACGGTGTCGACGCCGCGCTCGCGGCCGAACGCGAAGAGCGCGCGCATCGTGTGCGTGCCGACGCGCGCGCCCTGATAGTCCGGTTGGACGAAGATGGCGAGTTCGCGCGTGCCGTCGTCGCGTTCCGAGTCGGGGACGAGGACGGCGTGCGCGGCGGGCGTCCCGTCGTGGCGGACGACGACGTGGTGGGCGCCGAGGTCGCCGAGGCGCTCGAGCCACGAGCGGACGGCGTCGCTCCCGAGCGGCGGGAGGCCCTGCGCGCGGTCGGCGTGGTCAAACGTCACGTACATCCCGGTGAGGTCGTCGACGACGTCGGCGCTCAGGCGGCCGTGATAGCCGGTGATGTCGAGGGTCCGGCCCCGCTCGTCGTCGACGGTGGTGACGAACTCACTGCCCGACGACGAAGTTGACGAACGATTTTTGAATTCTGTATTTGGGGCGCCACTCGACATCTTCTGTTCACTCTATTGGACGAACGCAACACTAATAGGTCTTTTTCCACACGGTATATTATGGTGTTCGTTGGGTTGGCAGAACCCGCACCCGCTCAGAGGAGGTCGCGTGGGTCACCGAGCGCGACGCCGTGCGCGTCGAGGGCGTCGAGGTACGCCTCGAACGCCGCGACCGTGTTCCCGCCGTCGTGGAAGAGCAGGAGATCGTTCGGCTCGCTCGCGAGGCGCTCGGACTCCGCAGCGACGTTCTCGCGCATCGCCTCCGGGGTCTCGACCTCCCAGTCGGCGACGTCGAGCGTCCACCCCCAGTCCCGGTAGCCCGCGTGTTCGTCGTCGTACCAGTCGTACGCGAACGCGGTGGCGTCCGGCCCGACGAAGCCCTCTTCCTCGAGGACTTCCTGGAAGTCGTCGGCGTGCTCGTCGCCCCGGTCGCCGTAGGGGAACCGGAAGAGCCTCGCGGGGCGCTCGACGCCCGCGCGCTCGTAGACGTCGTCGAGGAGCGCGTCGGTGCGCGCGACCTCCTCGCGGAACGCCCCGACCGAGAGGTCGCTGGCGTGCGTGTGCGTGTCGGCGTGGTTGCCGAGGAGGTGGCCGGCCTCGACGGCCGCCACCGCGTGCGCGGCGTGCTCGTCGAGGCGCCGGCCCTCGCAGAAGAAGACGGCCGTGACGTCCCGCGCCGCGAGCAACTCGAGTTTCTCGGGCAGCGTCTCCGAGGGCGCGTCGTCGATGGTGGGGTAGGCGGGCATCGTCGCGGGGTTCGACGCGCCGAACAAAGAGCCTTCGCGAGGCGGCGATCCGACCTAGACGGCGAGGTAGGAGGCGATGGCGTCCTCGTCCGTGAGGGCGTCCGCGCCCACCTCGTCGACGATGCGCCCGCGCTTCATCGCGTAACACCGGTCGGCCATGTCCTGGATCGCGCCGAGGTTCTGCTCGACGAAGAGGACGGTCGTCCCGAGGTCGGCGTTGAGCTCGCGGAGGTTCTCGCTGATCTCCTCGACGATAGAGGGCTGGACGCCCTCGCTGTGCTCGTCGAGGAGGAGGAGGTCGGGGTTGCCGACGAGCGCGCGGCCGATGGCGAGCATCTGCTGTTGGCCGCCGCTCATCGTCCCCGCCTTCTGCGTGCGCCGCTCCTCGAGTATCGGGAAGTAGTCGTACACCTCGTCGTAGAGGTCATCGGTGCTCGCGTCGTTCACGCCCTCGCCGACGAGGAGGTTCTCCTCGACGGTGAGGTCGGGGAAGACGTCGCGGCCCTGCGGGATGTAGCCGATGCCGGCGCGCGCGCGGCGGTCCGGCGGGGTGCCCGCGAGGTCCTCGCCGCGATAGCGGACCGCGCCCGACTCGGGTTCGAGGAGGCCGATGATGGTCTTCATGAGCGTGGACTTCCCGGCGCCGTTCTTCCCCATGACGCCGACGAGTTCGCCCGCCTCGACGTGGAGGTCGACGTCGCGGAGGACGAGCGTGGTGTCGTAGGCGACCGAGAGGTCCTCGCACTCGAGGAGCACCGCTCACTCACCCCCCAGGTAGATGCGCCGCACCTCGTCGTCGTCGCGGATCGCCTCGATGTCGCCCTCGCGGAACACCGCGCCGCGGTGGAGCACCGTCACGTCGTCGGCGATGTCCGCGACGAAGTCGACGTCGTGCTCGATGACGATGAACGCGATGCCGTCGGCGTTCAGGTCGGTGACGAGCTCCGCGACCTCGTCGCGCTCCTCGACGGAGAGGCCGGCGACGGGTTCGTCGAGGAGGAGGAGGTCGGGTTCGAGCGCGGCCGCCATCCCGATTTCGAGGCGGCCCTGCTCACCGTGCGAGAGCTCGCCCGCGAGCGTCTCGGCCTGCCCGCCGAGGTCGACGCGTTCGAGGGCGTCGCGGACGGCGGGTTCGAGGTCGCCGTCGACGACGCGCTGGATGGGGAGGCGCATGTTCTCGAACGCAGTGAGGTCGTCGAAGACGGAGGGCACCTGGAACTTCATGCCGATGCCCTGATCGACGCGCTCGTTCGGCCGGAGGTCGGTTATCTCCGCGCCGTCGTAGTAGATGGCGCCCTCGCTGGCCTCGTGGCGGCCCGTGATGAGCTTGAGGAGCGTGGATTTCCCGGCGCCGTTCGGGCCGATGAGACAGCGTAGTTGGCCCTCCTCGACGGCGAAGTCGACGCCGTCGATGGCGGTGAAGCCGCCGAAGCGCTTCGTGAGGCCGTCGGTCTGCAAGAGCGTGTCCGTGCCGGGGCCGGTCGCGGCGACGGCGGGCGGTTTGCGGCCGGACGTATCGGGTGCCGTGGAGTCGGTGTCTGTCGTGGTCATTCGGGGGTTCCCTCCATGGTGTCGCTATCGCTGGTGCGTTGCGCGCGTTCGCGGACGGCGACGACGGCTTCGCGGGCGCGCGGGACGATGCCTTCGGGGACGAAGAGGATGGCGACGAGCAGGACGACGCCGACGACCACCATCGCGTACTGGCTCCCGGTGACGGAGAGCTGCTGGCGGAACCACTCGATGGCGACGGTGGCGACGACGGCGCCGAGGAGCGAGCGCCGGCCGCCGACGGTCACCCAGACGACGGGGATGGACGCGAAGGTGATGCCGAAGACGGTCGGGCTGATGTAGTTCCCCCACGAGGCGTAGAGGACGCCGGAGAAGCCGGCGAGCGCGCCGCCGAGCGAGAAGACGAGGAGCTTGATGCGCCGGACGTCGTAGCCGAGCATCTCGGTGCGGTCGGCGTCCTCGCGGGCGGCGACCATCGCGTAGCCGAAGCGCCCGTTCACGAGCGCGCGCAGGCCGAGGTATACGGCGAGGAGCGCGACGAGCGTGAACCAGTACAACGAGCTACCGTCGAGGGTGAGCGCGGCGCCCCCGACGCCGAACGTGAGGTTCGGGATGGCGGGGATGCCGTTGAAGCCGCCGAGCGCGACGGAGCCGACCGACCACTCCGCGCCCGCCGTCTGCGCCATGAACGTGTTGAGGACGATGGCGACGACGAGCGTGAGGATGGTGACGTAGACGTCCCGGACCTCGCCGTAGAACATGAAGTAGCCGAGGACGAACGCGGCGAGCGTCGCGAGCCCGACGGCGAGGGGGAGCGCGAGCATCGTCGTCACGGCGCTCGTGAGGTTGAGGCTGACGATGCCGAACGTGTAGCCGGCGATGCCGAAGAAGACCACCTGCCCGAAGCTCAGGATGCCCGTGTACCCCCAGACGACGGAGAGCGAGAGCGCGAGGATCGCGTAGAGCAGGTAGAGCGCGGCGCTGGAGGCGGCGTAGCTCCCGAAGCCGATGGGGTAGCCGACGAGGAGGGCGAAGACGAGGGCGAAGCCGACCCAGAACGTCCGCGTGTTCCCGAAGGTGTTCGGGCCCTCGAAGGGGTCGACGAGCCGGTCGAAGCGCTCACCGAGCCCCATCTATTCGCCCTCCATTCTGTTGCGGACGTCCTCGACGAGGCCCGTCAGGCCGCCGCTGAGGAGGCGGATGGCGACGACGGCGGCGACGAGCATCGCGATCTGGCCGGCGAACGTCCCGAAGAGGTTGGTGAACGCGGCGTCGATGGCGCCGAGCAGCCCGCCCGAGAGCGTCGTCCCGAGGAGCACCGAGGGGCCGCCGATGACGACGGCGACGAACGCCTCGACGAGGAACGATGAGCCCATGCCGGGGACGACGGTGAGCGTCGGCGCGTAGAGCGCGCCGGTGAGGCCGGCGAGCGCGGAGCCGATGACGAACGTCGTCGTGTACATGCGGTCGGTGTCGACGCCGAGCGAGCGCGCGGTGTCCGCGTCCTGAATGGTGGCGCGGGCGCGGATGCCGAACTCGGTGCGCGTGAAGACGACGTACATCGCGCCGAGCACGAGGACGGCGACGGCGGCGAGCAGGATGCGGTACGTCGAGTAGGAGAACGCGCCGTAGGCGACGTTCCCGAGGGGTGTGGCGACCTGCGCGATGGAGTTCCCGAAGAGGATGCGCATCCCCTGCGTGAGCACGAGGCCGATCGCCCACGTCGCGACCATCGAGTCGAGGAGGCGGCCGTAGAGCGGTTCGACGACGGACTTCCCGAGGGCGCGCTCGCTCACCCAGTTGATCGCGGCGCCGGAGACGACGACGCGCTCGACGACGAAGCCCAGTATCGCCGCGAGGACGATGCCGGAAATCATCGCGACGGGGAGGGGTGCGCCGGCGTTCGACGCGAGCGTCGTGCCGTACGCGCCGATCATGATGAACTCGCCGTGGCCGAGGTTGATGACGCCCATCATCCCGAAGATGACGGCGAGGCCGACGGCGGAGAGCACCACGAACGCGAAGTTATCCGCGAACTGGAACAGCAGGTTGAGCGGGTTCATTTCGTCGTGTCGGCCTCCTCGTAGAAGTTCGCGGGGACGTACTGCGTGGTCTCGTCCTCTTCAGCGAGGTCGACGTCGACCGTCTCGGAGAGGAACTGCTCGGGGATCATCTGCTCGTCCTTGACGGTGATGTTGTGGTTCTCGTCGCAGTGGAAGACGCGCATGTTGTGCGTCATGTGGTGGACGGGCCCCTGCAGGGAGATGTCACCCTCGGGCGCGGCGACGTCCATGCCCTTCTCGAGTTCTTCGATGATGTCGGCCTGATCCGTGGAGCCGACGGCTTCGGCGGCCTGCGCGTACATCTTGATGGAGAAGTAGTTGTTCACCGCCTCCTCGTTGATGTAGGAGGCCTCTGGGAACTTCTCGTAGAAGCGACTGACGAACTCCTCGTTCCGGGAGGTGGGGAGCTCCTCCATGTAGTTGAAGCCGCCGTAGACGTCCTTCATCGCGGGCGCGTCGAGGCGCTTGTGCTGGTAGCCTTGGGCCATGACGGTGGAGGTGCCCATCGGGATGTCGAGGCCGGCGGAGCTCCGCTGGCTCCAGAAGGAGGTGTGGTTCGCGCCGACGAGGAGCGCCATCACGAAGTCGGGGTCGGCGTCCTGAATGTTGTTGATGGTGGAGCCGAAGTCGGTGACGGAGAGCGGAATGAACTCCTCGCCGATGACGTTCGCGTCGTGCTCGTCGGCGAGCACGCGCACCCAGTCGGCCGAGAGCTGGCCGAAGTTGTAGTCGGCGGCGATGGTGTAGACGTCGGAGCCGAAGTTCTCGACCATGTAGGGGAAGACGCTGCCGAGTTGCTGGCGCGCGGTCGCGCCCATGCAGAAGGTGTAGGAGTCGGCGACGCCGCCCTCGTACTGCGTGGTGTAGAAGTAGAGCTGTTCGTTCTGGTCGATGATGGGCCGGATGGTCTCGCGGGTCGCGGAGGAGTAGCCCGCCCAGAGGGCGTCGACGTTCTCCTCGTTGATGGCTTGGCGGGTGAGTTGCTGGTAGCGCTGGTTGTCGGATTGGGGGTCGGGGGCGAACGTCTCGATCTCGTTGCCGAGGATGCCGCCCTCCTCGTTGAGCTCCTCGATGGCGAGCATGCTCGCTTGGTACTTCGGCGTGCCGTTGAGCGCGAAGTTCCCGGAGCGGTCCTCGATGATGCCGAGTTTGACGGTGTTCTCGCCGCTTCCGCTGCCGGTGAGACAGCCGGCGAGCGCGGTGCCGCCGAGCGCGGCACCGGTCGCGAGGAAGGAGCGCCGCGAGGCGCCCGAGCGTCCGTCCGTCATGCGAGACACCCCATCGGCGACCGAACGTCCCGAACCGCAACCATCTGTGAATCGACACCCGAACCGAATTCCGAAATACTTGGGCAAGCGTTCATACAGTATCGACATTCCCGGACATTCGGTTGTAACTCAAAAACCTTGCCATTCGCGTATAACCATTGTACGAATTAGGGGTATATGTTTAAGGAATCAATGTGTATGCTGAATACGGTACACGAACATAACCGAACGCACCGTCGAAACACGCTCGATTTCTCATTCTATGGATGGACGTTCGTACACTATATATCGGCGCCACATCTCCTATCTGGACGAACACCACAGTCCTTCCGGTAGAACGGGACTATGTTCAACAATATACTCTATCTCGTGCAAATATTGGCGAGTGTGCGAGTCATTATTGTGTATAGCTAGAGAGTCACGGACAGTATGGTCGTACTTGAGTTCGAGCGGTCGCCGAGCACGGGGGCGACGGCGGATGGGTGAGCGCCTCGTCCCCGGTGAGGTCGTGCCCGGCGAGGGCGACGTATCGATCAACGAGGGCCGTGAGACGGCGACCGTCACCGTCGCGAACACCGGCGACCGGCCCGTGCAGGTGGGCTCGCACTTCCACTTCTTCGAGGCGAACGGCGCGCTCGCCTTCGACCGGGAGGCCGCGTTCGGGATGCGCCTGAACGTCCCCGCCGGTACCGCCGTCCGCTTCGAACCGGGCGACGAGCGCGACATCGACCTCGTCGCTATCGGCGGGAAACAGCGCGCCCACGGGATGAACGGCGTCGTGAACGGGAGCGTCGCCGGCGACCCCGGCGCGGCGCTGGCGCGCCTGCGGGAGGCGGGCTTCGCCGACACCGGCACCGACGAGCAGACGGGGGACGAGTCGTGACCCGCGACGTCTCCCGCGAGGCCTACACGGAGCTCTACGGCCCCACGGTCGGCGGGCAGGTGCGCCTCGGCGACACCGACCTCTACGCCGAGGTCGAGGCGGACTATCGGACGCGTGGCGACGAGGCGGTCTTCGGCGGCGGGAAGACGCTCCGGGACGGCCTCGGGATGGCGCCCGGCGTCACGAACGAGGAGGGCGCGCTCGACTGGGTGATCACGAACGCGACGATCCTCGACCCCGTCCTCGGTGTCGTGGCGGCGGACGTCGGCGTTCGGGACGGCCGCATCGCCGGCATCGGGAACGCCGGGAACCCGGACACGATGGACGGCGTGGACATGGTCGTCGGCGCCGGGACGGACGTCTATCCGGCGGAGGGGAAGCTCCTCACGCCGGGCGCGCTCGACGTCCACGTCCACTTCAACGCCGCCCAACTCCCCGAGCACGCGCTCGCGGCGGGCATCACGACGATGCTCGGCGGCGGCTACGGCGGCGGCGCGACCACGACGACGACGGGCCCGCGAAACGTCGAGATGTTCCTCCGCGCCGCCGAGGACTGGCCGGTGAACGTCGGCTTCTACGGGAAGGGGTCGAGTTCGCGCCCGGAGTCGCTCTACGAGCAACTCGAGGCAGGCGCGTGCGGCCTGAAGATCCACGAGGACTGGGGCGCGATGCCGGGCGCCATCGACACCTGCCTCACGGTCGCGGACGAGGCGGACGTGCAGGTGGCGATGCACACGGACACCCTGAACGAGACGGGGTTCGTGGAGAACACGATGGACGCCGTCGACGGGCGGACCGTCCACCTCTTCCACATCGAGGGCGCGGGCGGCGGGCACGCCCCGGACATCATGGAGACGGTCGGCGACCCGAACGTCCTCCCGTCCTCGACGAACCCGTCGATGCCGTACACGACGAACACGTTCGACGAGCACCTCGACATGGTGATGGTCTGTCACCACCTGAACCCGGACGTCCCCGAGGACGTCGCGTTCGCGGAGTCGCGCATCCGCGCGGAGACCATCGCCGCCGAGGACGTCCTGCACGACACGGGCGCGATCTCGATGATGACGACGGACGCGATGGCGATGGGCCGGATGGGCGAACTCGTCTCGCGGACGTGGCAGACCGCACACAAGATGAAGGACCAGCGTGGCGCGCTCTCCGAGGAGGGGGCGGGCGACAACGAGCGCATCCTCCGGTATCTCGCGAAGTACACGATCAACCCCGCGATCGCCGCCGGCATCGACGACCACGTCGGCACGCTCGAACCGGGGAAGCTCGCGGACTTCGTCCTCTGGGAGCCGGCGTCGTTCGGCATCAAGCCGTTCGTGACGTTCAAGGGCGGCTTCCCGGTCTACGGCGAGATGGGCGAGGCGAACGGCTCGCTGATGACCTGCGAGCCGATGATGCAGCGCCCGCGCGCGGGAGCGGTGGGGAGCGCGAAGAACGCCCTCTCGCTCGCGTTCGTCAGCCGCGCCGCGAAGGAGAACGGCGTCGGCGACGAGTACGACCTGACGACGGAGACGGTCGCCGTCTCCGGGGCGCGCACCGTCTCGAAGGGCGACATGGTCCGCAACACCACCTGCCCCGACGACATCGAGATCGACCCGGAGACCTTCGAGGTCCGCGTCGACGGCGAGCACGTCACCTGCGAACCGGCCGAGGAACTCCCGCTCACCCAACGGTATATGCTATGAACCTCACCCCGAAGGAACGCGAACGCCTCACGATTTACACGGCGGCACAGCTCGCGCGCGACCGCAAGGAGCGCGGCGTGAAGTTGAACCACCCCGAGAGCATCGCGTACATCTCCGACTGGATCTTCGAGGGCGCGCGCGAGGGGAAGGACGTCGCGACCCTGCGCGCGGAGGCGACCGGCCTCCTCGGGCGCGAGGACGTCATGGAGGGCGTCCCCGAGATGATCGACATGGTGCAGGTCGAGCCGATGTTCCCGGACGGGACGAAGCTCGTCACCGTCCACGACCCCATCCGCTCGGACAGCGCGCGTGACATCGGGAGCGGGGCGGGCGAGCCATGAGCGCCGAGGAGCGCCGCACCCACCGCGACGTCGCCACGGTGGGCATCGGCGGCCCCGTCGGGTCGGGGAAGACGTCGCTCATCAGCGAGGTCGTCCCCCGGCTGCGCGACGCGGGCCTCGACGTCGGCGTCATCGCGAACGACATCCTGACGCAGGCGGACGCCGACGCCCTCCGCGAGCGCTTCGCGGGCGTCGTCCCCGAGGACCTCGTCGCGGGCGTCGAGACGGGCGCGTGCCCGCACACGGGCATCCGCGAGGACCCGTCGATGAACCTCCGGCAGATAGACGACTTCGTCGCCGCGCACCCCGAGTTGGACCTCGTCATCGTCGAGAGCGGCGGCGACAACCTCGCGGCAACCTTCGACCCCGAGCTCGCGGATTACTCGCTCTACGTCATCTCCGTCGCGGAGGGCGACGACATCCCCGCGAAGCGCGGGCCCGGCGTCGTGGACTGCGACCTCCTCGTCGTGAACAAGACGGACCTCGCGCCGCACGTCGGCGCTGACTTGGAGAAGATCGAGCGCGACGCCGCCGCCGTCCGCGACGGCCCCTACGTCCTCACGGACTGCAAGGCCGAGACGGGCGTCGAGGACGTCATCGAGCACGTGCGCTCCGAGGTGCTCTTCGCGTAGATGGCGACCGAGGAGGCGGCGGGCGCGTCGGACGCGAGCGCGCTCCCCGAGGCGCCGGCGGATGCGGGCGAGCGCGCGTTCCCGCCGGAGTTCGAGGCGTACGTCGACGAACCGCTCGCGCAGACGGCGGTCGGCGCGCCCGGAAAGGTCGGCGAACTCGAAGCGCGTTTCGCGCGCGACGACGGCGGGAAGACGCGGCTCGTCGAGGATTACGCGCGCGTCCCCTACCACCTGAGCGGGACGCTCGGTCACGACCGCGGGCGGCCGGACGGCACGACCGTCTACGTGCAGAGCCCGACCGGTGGCGTCGCGCAGGGCGACCGGAACCGGATGGCTCTGCGTGCCGAAACGGACGCGCTCGCGCACGTGAGCACGCAGAGCGCGACGAAGGTGCTCGCGATGAACGCGAACTGCGCGCGCGTCGACCAGACGTTCGTCGTCGGCGACGGCGCGCACCTCGAGTACGTCCCCGAGCAGACGATTCTCCACGATGGCGCGCGCTACTGTCAGGAGACGGCGGTGACGCTCGGACGGGACGCGACGGTCTTCCTCACGGAGACGGTGGTTCCGGGTCGCCTCGCGCGCGAGGAGGCCTTCGAGTTCGAGCGCTACTACGCGCGCACGACCGTCGACGGCCCCGACGGGCGCCTCCTCGCCGATACGACGCATCTCGCGCCGGGCGACCCGCACGCGGACCCCCGGCGCGCGGGCGTCCTCGACGACTACGCGGTCTTCGGGACGGCGTACCTCGCGACGACGCGCGACGTCGACTGCGAGTCGTTGAGCGAGCGCCTGCACGGGCGCGCGAGCGACACGGTGGCGCGCGCGGCGGCGTCCACGCTCCCGAAGGACGCGGGCGTCGTGGTGCGCGCGCTCGGCGACCGGGCGAGCGACGTTCGGGCGGCGCTCCACGCGGCGTGGGACGCGAGCAGTCGCGCGCTCCGTGACGCGCCCGCGCCCGACCAGCGGAAGAACTAGCCATGGACCTCTACGACACCTACATCGGGAACACCGCGGACGAGGCGGTGGCATCGCGCGTCGAGCGCGCGGCGACGCGGGAGCTGACGCTCGACGAGACGACGCGGCGGCGCTCGCGCTTCCGGACTGAGACCGAGGACGGGACGGACGTCGGCGTCGTGACCGGGAAGGCCGGGAGCCTCGAACCGGGGGACGTCCTCGCGAGCGACGACGCGGCGGCCCTGCTGGTCGTCGGTCTCGCGGCGCGCGACGCGCTCGTCGTGGACCTGCACGAGGCGGACGCGACGCCGGAGGCGATGGCGCTCGCGGCGAAACTCGGGCACGTCGTCGGGAACCGCCACCGCGACCTCGCGGTGCGGGGCGCGTCGGTCCTCGTCGCCCTGGACGAGTCGGTCGAGCGCCACCGCGAGGAGGTCGCAGCACACCTCCCGGACGGCGCGACGACGCGCGTCGAAGCCGTCGACCCGATGCGCTTCGACGACGGAACGCCCGACCACGCCCACGGCGACGACCACGTGCACGAACACGGCGACACCCACGAACACGACCACGGAAACGCGACGGGCGTCCGAGCGCCGAACCCGGACGGGGGCGAGTCGAAGTGACGTCTGATGTCGACTCGGACGCGCGCGCGTCGCTCTCGGCGTATCGCCTCGCGGACTCCTTCCTCCCGGTCGGCGGGAACACGGTCTCCTACGGCCTCGAGCAGTTCGTCGCCTCGGGGCGCGTCGAGACCGCCGACGACCTCGGCGAGGTCCTCGAGAGCTACCTCCGCCGACAGGTCGGCCCCTGCGAGACGGTGGCGATCCGGGCGGCGCACGACGCGACCGACGACCTCGACGCGCTCGAGCGGGTGGACGACGCGCTCCTCACGCGCACGCTCGCGGCGGAGTTCCGCGAGAGCGCGACGAAGGCCGGCCGACGACTCCTCGAGGTGGAGGCGGAGACGAGCGCGGATTCGGTCGTCGCGGCCTACGAGGAGCGCGTCGCGACGGCGGACGCGCCCGGGACGTATCCGGTGGCGCTCGGCCTCGTCGCGGCGCGACGCGGCATCGACCCGGTGGAGGCCTGCCTCCTGCACGGCCACGCCTTCCTTACCGACATGCTCGGCGCGGCCCAGCGCCTCCTGAGCCTCGGGCACGTCGCCGCCCAGCGCCTCCTCGACGACCTCGCGGACGTCGTCGCGGACGTCGTCGCGGCGAACGCGGAGCGCCCGCTCGAACGCATGAGCCCGTTCGCGCCGCTCATCGACGTTCACGCGATGGAGCACGAACGCGCCGACCGCCGACTCTTCGTGAGCTAGGGGGTAGTTTTACGCCGGTCGAGCGCCTTCACCCACGAACATGGTCAAGTCCACGGTGCGGTTCCCGGAGGAGGTGCTCGATGCCGTGGAGGAACTCGTCGAGCGTGACCTCTTCACGAACCGCTCGGAGTTCCAGCGCTTCGCCGTTGAGTGCATCCTCGCGCAGGTGGACGAGGAGTACGAGCCACAGATGCTCGACTACGACGAACTCTACTCGGAGGTCTTCCCCGAGGAGTCCACGGACGACCCCGCCGGCGTCCCGGACGCGGCGTCGATGGAGGAGGAGTTCCTACAGACGGCGGCGCGCGTCCGGCAGTTCGCGATGCGCGGCGAGATCGAGACCGCGGAGGAACTCGTCGACACGCGCTATTCGCCGGCCGACCCGCGCGCCCTGCTCCTCGAGGACTTCCTCGCGGGCTATCGCGACTAGGGGAGGCGCTCGCGGAGCGCCGCGACGTCGGCCGCGAAGCACGTCGCGGCGTCGCCGTCGCACTCGCTCGGGTCGACGAGGACGGGTGCGTCCGCACAGACGTCGAAGGCGCGAGCGACGCGTTCGTCCGGCGGGAGTGAGGGGTCGGGCGCGCAGGTGCGCGCGCCGTCTTCGCCCCACGTCTCCGCGTCGTACGGGACGGTGGCTGCGTAGCGAAGCGACGGGTCGTGCTCGCGGGCGGCGAGGAGGAGTTCGCCGGGGCGACTCGGCACGTCGAAGCGAACGACGCCGCTCGCGTCGGGCGCGGCGACGTCGGCTGCGGATTCGGCGTACGGGGTCGCGCCCGCCACGCTCGCGTCGCCGTGCTCGGCACGGAGGGCACGGACGGCCTCGACGGTGGCGTGGCGGTCGGCGTCGTCGCGGAGCGCGGCGAGGTGGTGGACGCTCCCGGTTTCGGTGCCGACGGCGTGCGGGTAGCGGACGGCGCGCGCGACGTGCTCGATGCCGGCTTCGACGGCGGTGTCGAGGTCGTCGCCGGTGGCGAGGCGCGCGGCGATGGCGCTGGAGAGCGTACAGCCGGAGCCGTGCGTGCGGGCCGTTTCGACGCGCTCGTGCTCGAAGACGCGGACGTCGTCGGCGGTGACGAGGACGTCCACGGCGATGTCGCGGTCGTCCTCGACGTAGGGGTCACCGCCGGTGACGAGGGCGGCGTCGGCGCCCTGCTCGCGGAGGCGCTCGCCGGCGACGCGGGCGTCGACGCGGCTCTCGATGTCGACCCCGGTGAGCGTCTCGGCCTCGTCGGCGTTCGGGGTGAGGAGCGCCGCGTGCGCGAACAGCGTCTCGTAGGCGGCCTCGACTCGGTCGTCGGCGAGCGCGTCGCCCGACGTCGCGACGAGAACGGGGTCGACGACGACGGGGGCGTCGATTTCCGCGACCCCCTCGACGACGGTTTCGAGGGTGTCCGACCGGCCGAGCATCCCGGTCTTGACGGCACGGACGTCGTAGTCGTCGCGGACGGCGTCGAGTTGCGCGGCGACGTCGGCGGGCGGGAGGTGGTGGACGCCGTGGACGCCGCGCGTGTTCTGCGCGGTGACGCTCGTGACGACGCTCGTTCCGTAGGCCCCACAGGCCTCCATCGTCTTGAGGTCGGCCTGAATGCCGGCCGCGCCGCCCGAGTCGCTCCCGGCGACGGTGAGTGCGACGGGGTAGTCGACGGGTGCGGCGCGGCGCGTCACGCTCCTCCCTCCTCACCGGGTCGGTGTCTCGTGCTCGCGGTCATACACCACGGTATCATGCAGTAGTACAATAGTGTGGTGGACCGCGCCCGTCGGCGCGTCGGTGTGCCCGGTGAACGCGCCCGCGTGGGGTTCGCCGCCGCCCGGCGGTTTTTGGGCGTCCGGCGTCGAATCGGCCCATGGAGACGCCGAATCGCGGCTACGAACGCCTCTTCGGGGGCGACGACCTGACGGTCGGCGCGACGTTCCCGCTCACGGGCACACGCGAGGAGCGCCCGGACGTGGCGCGCGAGTTGGCGCTCGCCGAGCGCCTCGAGGACCTCGGCTTCGACGGCCTGTGGGCGCGCGACGTGCCGACTTACTGGCCGGAGTTCCGGGACGCCGGCCAGACGTTCGACCCGTGGACGTGGCTCTCGCAGGTCGCCGCACGCACCGAGGCGGTCGCGCTCGGGACGGCGAGTATCGTCCTCCCGCTCCGTCACCCGCTCCACGTCGCGAAGAGCGCGGCGAGCCTCGACCGCCTCTCGGACGGCCGCCTCGTCCTCGGCGTGGCGTCGGGCGACCGCCCGCCCGAGTACGAGGCGTTCGGTGTGAGCGAGGCCGAACGCGGTGCGGCGTTCCGCGAGAGCGTCCGTGTCCTGCGGGCGGCGTGGACGACCGATTTTCCCGAGGTGGAGACGCGCTGGGGGCGAATGGACGGGACGCTCGACGTCGTGCCGAAGCCCACTCGGGGCGATCTCCCGCTCCTGGTGACGGGGAACAGCCGCCAGTCCCGCGAGTGGATCGCCGAGCACGGTGACGGCTGGCTCTTCTACCACCTCCCCGACGACACCCTCCGGGACTACCTCGACGACTGGCGCGCGCGCACGGACGCGCCCTTCGTCACGACCTGCACGGTCGAGTTGGCCGACGACCCCGACGCGCCCCCGGAGCACGTGAATCAGGGCTTTCGCGCGGGCGCGGCGTGGTTCCGCGAGTACTTCCGCGACCTCGACCGGTGGGGCGTCGATCACGTCCTCGTCGGGGTGACGGGTGACGACCGCGAACGCGCGTACGAACGCGTCGCCAGCGACGTCCTCGACGCGCTCTGAGTGCGCCGAGTCCACGAACACGGAGTCGAACACCTCCCATGCCGGATATAATTTTACGAACGGGCTGTTTCACTCCGACCACGTCCTTATACACTCCCCAATACACCCAATACGACCTATTTCCTGAAGGGAAATCCGACAGTGGAAGGTCGAATGAACAGAACTCTTTTACTTGAGAAGAAGGACAGACTATCCGTAATCAGCGCACGATACTTCACCGGTCGTCTGAATCGGTGGACGAACGTGTGCGGGACACACCACCATGGCACACAAGAAGGAAGACGTCAAGGGCGAGCTGTACGGCGACGCGGTCAGGGAGAAGATAGAGGAGTTTGCGGCGGACGGCTGGGAGTCCATCCCCGAGGACGAGCGCGAGGAGTGGTTCACCCGCTTCAAGTTCTGGGGGCTCTTCCACCAGCGCAGCGGGCAGGAGAGCTACTTCATGATGCGCCTCAACAACTGCGGGGGCGTGCTGAAGCCCGAGCAGTTGCGCGCCATCGCGGAGGTCGCCGACGAGTACGCGCGCGGCCCCGTTGAGAACCCGCGCTGGGGGAACGGCTGGATCGACTACACGACCCGCCAGTCCATCCAGCTCCACTGGCTGAAACTCGAGGACGTCCCCGAAATCTGGGAGAAACTCGAGTCCGTCGGCGTCTCCAGTCGCTCGGCGGGCGGCGACACGATGCGCAACATCTCGGGCTGCCCGGTCGCCGGGAAGGACGCCGACGAGTACGTCCCGACGCGCGACCTCCTCGACGAGATCGAGGAGGGGATCCGGGGCGATGACGCGCTCGCGAACCTCCCGCGCAAGTTCAACATCTCCGTGACGGGCTGCACGGTAGGGTGCGCGCAGGACTCCATCAACGACGTCGCCTTGGAGCCCGCTCACCGGCCGGTGGACGGCGAGCACACGAAGGGGTTCAACGTCCGCGTCGGCGGCGGCCTCGGCGGGCGCGAACCCCGGAAGGCGCGCTCGCTCGACCTCTTCGTCACCCCGGAGCACGCCTACGACACCGTCCGCGCGTTCGTCGAGCTCTACCACGAGGAGGGGAACAGGCAGAACCGGAACAAGAACCGCGCGCGCTTCTTCGTCGACGAGTGGGGGACGGAGGAGATCCGCGAGGAACTCGACGAGCGCCTCGACTTCGAGCTCATGCACGCGGGCACGGACTTCCGGGGCGAATACACCTACAACGCCGGCAAGCGCGACGAGGAGGGGAAGCACGACCACGTCGGCGTCCACGACCAGACCGACGAGCTGAGCTTCGTCGGCGTCAGCGTCCCCGTCGGGCGGATGCCCGCGACGGACGCGCTCGAACTCGCGGACCTCGCGGACCGCTACGGGAGCGGGGAAGTCCGGCTCTCGCGCCGGCAGAACCCGCTCATCATGGACGTCCCGGACGAGCGCGTCCCCGACCTCCTCGAGGAACCGCTCCTTGAGACGTACTCGCCGGACCCGAACGTCTTCACGCGCGGCGGGATGGCGTGTACGGGCACCGAGTTCTGCTCCATCGCGCTCGCGGAGACGAAGACGCGGATGGCGGAGACCCTCCAGTGGCTCCAGCGCACCGTCGAGGTGCCCGACGACGTGACGCAGCTGAAGATCCACTGCTCGGGCTGTACGGCTGACTGCGGGCAGGCGATGAGCGCGGACATCGGCCTGCAGGGGATGCGCGCCCGGAAGGACGGCGAGATGGTCGAGGCGATGGACGTCGGCGTCGGCGGGAGCATCGGCGAGGAGCCGAGCTTCATCGAGTGGGTCCACCAGCGCGTCCCCGCCGACGAGGTGCCGGGCCTCCTCGCGAACATCGTCGAGACGTACGTCGAGATGCGCAACGACGAGCAGACGTTCCGCGAGTGGGTGGCGGCGACCGGCAACGAGACCATCGCCGAACTCGCCGAGCCCGAGGAGACCGACTACACCGACCCGTGTCTCACGGACGCGAAGCAGTCCTGGTATCCCTTCGATTCCGGCGACGGCCCGGCGCCGACGGCTGCCGACGGCACGCCGCTGGAGGCACAGAGCGATGACTGACGGGAACGACGCGCGGGACGTCGCGCCCCTCGACGTCGCGCCCGAACTCCACGGCGACATCACAGCCGCGGGTGAGCGCGCGGCGGCGGGCGCCACCGGTGACGCGAGCGTGGGAGGTGGCGGCCACGAATGATCTCGAAGAAGACCGAGCAGCTCGTCATCGCCACCGTCGGGTTCTTCTGGGCGTTCCTGATGTGGTTCTCGACGGCGGCGTTCAGCACGTCCATCGACAGCGCGTTCGGGCTGACGACGGGCGGGCTCGCGCTCCTCGCGAGCAGCGCGCTCTGGCTCGCGCCCCCGGGTCGCGTCATCGCGGGGTGGGCGGCCGACCGCTTCGGCGCACACAACACGTTCGCCGCCATCCTCGCGTACTCCGGCCTGATGAGTATCGCGTCGGCGTTCGCGACGAACTACGACGTGCTCTTCGTCGAGCGCCTCGTCGTCGCGTCGGCGGGCATCAGCTTCGTCGTCGGCATCCAGCACGTCTCCCAGTGGTTCGACGACCACGAGATCGGCACCGCGGAGGGCATCTACGCGGGCACGGGGAACGCGGGTGCCGGCGTCGGCGCGCTCGTCCTGCCGCGTCTCTACGGGACGAACTTCGGGGACGCCTTCCTCCACCTCGGCATCGTCGCGCTCGTCATCGCCGTCGTCTACAAGTGGCGCGGCGAGCCCGCGAAGGACGTCGCGACGGCGGAGACGGCGCGCTCGAACGCCGGCATCAAGGACACGCTCTACGTGTGGACGCGCTTCGCGGCCATCGGGCTGATGCTCGCGTACGCGATGTCGTTCGGCCTCGAAATCGCGATGAACTCGTGGCTCCCGACCTACTACGCGAGCGGGTTCCAGGACGCCATCGCCGGCCTCGGGTTCACGGGCGTCGCCGCGATTCAGACGGCGGCCGGGACGTTCGCGGCCGTCCAGTCGTTCAACGCCTCGCTCTTCCGGCCGTTTTCAGGGTACATGTCCGACCTCTGGCAGCGCAAGGAGTGGACGCCGTACCCGTTCCTCTCGGCCGAGCAGGAGTACGCGCCGCGCGTCCACTGGCTGATGACCGCGCTCCTCCTCATCACGCTGATGATGTGCGCGCTCACCGTCGCGGGGACGATGGGCCTCCTCCCGGTCTCCGTCGTCGTGCTCGCCGGCTTCGGCATCGCGGTGAGCTTCGGGACCGGCGGCGTCTTCGCCATCGTCCCGCTGATGTTCAAGGACCGCCCCGGCATCGCCGCCGGCTTCATCGGCGGCATCTCGACGGCGGGCGGCATCGTCTACCCGCTCGTCTTCGGGTGGATACCGGACATCCACATGGGGTACGCGGCCGTCGCCATCGTGTTCTTCGTGCCGTTCATCGCCTTCTTCGTGTGGGCGATGCGCTCGGAGCAGAGCCTGAGCGAGCACGGCATCGGGTCGCGGGAGCGCTGGCTCGGCCCGGAGAAACCCACCAACGCCGTTCCCGGGGGTGACGACTGAATGAGCGACGAGACGCCCGAGGAGCCGTGGTACCGCTGGGGGAAACGCGTCCTCTACGCCGAGATGGGGGTCGCGGTGCTCGTCACCGTGTTCTCGCTCGCGATGGCGTTCATGGGCGAAGCGGGGTACATCGCATGATCGGACGCGAGGACTGCGCGGCCGTCGTGGTCGCGAGCGGGCGCACGCACCGCTCGGCGTCGGCGGACGGTGACGCGACGGACGCCGCCCGACTGCGCCACGTCGTCGAGCGCGTCGCGCCGCTCGTCGGCGAGGTTGTGGTGTGCTGTCGGCGCGACCAGCGCACCCGGTACGCGCGGGCGCTCGAGGCCTCCGACGTCTGGGCGAGCGCGGACGCGACCGTCCGCTTCGCTCGCGAGCGCACCCCGGGCGACCTGATGGCGGGGCTCGCGGGCGCGCTCCACGAGACGGACGCGCCGTACGTCGCGGTGCTCTCGGCGGGCGGGCGCTCGCCGGGGCGGCACGCGGTCGCGTCGCTGTTCGCGTCGGCGCGCGAGGCGGGCGAGTCGACCGTCCCCGTGATGAAGGGGCGCCCGCTCCCGCTCTCGGCGGTCTACCACCGCGAGGACGCCCTGCGGGCGTGCGGGGCGGCGATCGCGGAGTCTGTGTCGCACGCGAACGGCGTCGTCGAGCACCTCGACGGCGTCCAGCACGCGACGGAGCCGGCCGACGAGCCGACGTGGTCGCGCGCGGCGTCCGGGTCGGCGGCGACCCGATAACGCCGACCGTCGCGGAGTCGGAATCCTTTTGCGTTCACGACCGACCACCAGTAGGTACAACGAGTGAATATCGACACGTACCTCGTCACGCAGGGCAGCCGCTCGCGCGGGCGCACCACCGAGGACGTCGTCGCGGCCGCGATTCGCGGCGGCGTGGACGTCGTCCAGCTCCGCGAGAAGGGTGCGAGCGCGCGCGAGCGCTACCACCTCGGGCGCGCGCTCCGCGAGCAGACCCGCGAGGCGGACGTGACGTTCCTCGTCAACGACCGCGTGGACATCGCGGCCGCCATCGAGGCGGACGGCGTCCACCTCGGCGACGAGGACCTGCCGGTCGCGGCCGCCCGCGAGAGGCTGGGCGACGACGCCGTCGTCGGCCGCTCCGTCTCCACCGTCGAGGGCGCGCGCCGCGCCGTCCAGGCGGGCGCGGACTACCTCGGCGTCGGCGCCGTCTACGCCACCGACTCGAAGGACGTCCGCGAGGAACACGCCGAGGTCGGGCCCGATCGCGTGGCCGCCATCGCGGACGCCGTCGACGTCCCCATCGTCGGTATCGGCGGCATCACGCCCGCGAACGCCCCGGACGTGATTCGGGCGGGCGCGGACGGCGTCGCCGTCGTCTCCGCGATCACCGCCGCCGACGACCCCGAGGCGGCGACCCGCGAGCTCAAAACAGCCGTCGAGAACGCATGACTACTGACTTCACCCTCACCGAGACGCTCGACAGCATCGCCGCCGACCAACCCCTCGTGAACTGCGTGACGAACGCCGTCACCGTCAACGACGTCGCGAACGTCACGCTCTACTGGGGCGGCCTCCCCGTGATGTCGGACGACGCCCGCGAGGTCGACGACATGGTCGCGGGCGCGCAGGGCTGTCTCCTCAACATGGGGACGGTGAGCGAGGCGGGGGAAGAAGCGATGCTGACCGCGGGGCGCGCCGCGAGCGAGCACGGCGTCCCGCTCGTCGTCGACCCCGTCGGCGTCGGCGCGACCCCGACGCGCGACCGGGTCGCCGAGCGCCTCGTCACCGAGCTCGACCCGACGGTCGTCAAGGGCAACTACGGCGAGATAAGCGCGCTCGCGGGCGCTGACGCCGACGTGCGCGGCGTCGAATCCGTGGGGGAGTACGCGGCCGTCGCCGAGTCGGCGGTGTCGCTCGCGCGCGACACCGGTGCCGTGGTGGTGGCCTCCGGCGAGACGGACGTCGTCGCGACCGACGCGGCCGCCTACGAGGTCGAGTCGGGCGACCCGATGCTCGGGTCCGTCGTCGGCACCGGGTGCATGCTCGGCGTGACGCTCGCGACGTTCGCGGGCGCGCTCGAGAACATCGAAACAGCGGCGCTCGCGGGGACGCTCGCGTTCGGCGTCGCGGGCGAGGCCGCCGCGCGCGGCGCGTTCGGCGACTACGAGGGGCCGGCGAGCTACCGGACAGCGTTCCTCGATGCGGTCGCCGGCCTCGGGGACGTCGAGCATCCCGACCCCGACGACAGGGTCACGCGCGTCCTCGACGCGGACGCCTGAGTCGCCTTACTCGACTTCGATGGTGTGGCCGCCGGAGTCGTCGGCCTTCGAGAGCGTGACGGTGAGGACGCCGTTCTTCATCGTCGCGGAGACGGCGCTCTCGTCGATGGGCTCGGGGAGGTCGAGGCGTCGCGAGAAGGTGCGGCTGCTGCGCTCGCGGCGGATGTACTGCCCCTCCTCCTCGCCCTCTTCCTCGCTCTCCGCCGTGTGTTCGGCGGTGATGGCGAGCGTCTGGTCCTGCACGCGGACGTCGACGTCCTCCTTCTCGAAGCCGGGGAGGTCGACGGTGACGACGAAGTCGTCGTCGGTCTCCGCGACGTCGACGGCGAACCCGCCGAGCGAACCGCTCTGCTCGCTCTCGATGCGCTCTGCGGCCTCCTCGAACTGGCGGTTGAGTCGGTCGAAGAGCCGGTCGATGTCGTCGAAGGGATTGCGTCGGGACATACACGACTGAATTCGTGTTGCGGGGAATAAAGCGTAACGGCGGTCGTGTCGCACGTTGCCTCTTCTCACGAGGCCTTCGCGGTCCGCGCCGTCGGGCGCGTGCCGTCACCGCGGTTCGGCATCGCACGTTCGGCACAATACTTACCGAGGGTCGTCGCGCATCCCCACGTAGGTGACCTCGTGATGGCTGACACACGGCCGACCGACGGCACGCTCCGGACGCTCCTGCTCGTCCTCGCCGCCATCGTCGTCGCGCCACTCCTCGTGATGGCGGTGGCGGTCCCGATGATGGGGCTGTACGGCGGCATGATGGACGGCTCCGGCGGGATGATGGGAGCGTACGGGGGAATGACGGGCGGCTACTCACCGCTCTGGGGAATCGGGCCGCTGCTCGTCTTCCTCGTCGTCCTCGCCGTCCTCGCCTACGTCGCGTATCGCGCACTCGCCGGCCGGCAGGCGACTGACCCCGCGCTCGCGGAACTCCGCCTCGCGTACGCCCGTGGCGACCTCAGCGACGAGGAGTACGCGTCGCGCCGCGAGACCCTCCGCGAGGACGACCGCCGGGAGTGACCGGGTCGCCCACGGGACATACCGTGGCCCGCAGGGTTTTGGGCGTGCCCGCCGACGCGACGACCATGAGCGAGTTCCACCGACTCGGCCTCGGGACGTACCGGAACACCGACCCCGACGCCTGTCGGACCGCCGTCGAGACGGCGCTCGAGGCGGGCTATCGACACGTCGACACCGCCCAGATGTACGACAACGAGAGCTACGTCGGCGAGGGAATCGCGGCCGCCGACGTCGCGCGCGAGGACGTCTTCCTCGCGACGAAACTCGACACCGACAACCTCGCGCGCGACGCCGTCCACGAGTCGAGCGCGGCAAGCCTCGAGCGACTCGATACCGACTATGTCGACCTCCTCTACGTCCACTGGCCCATCGACAGCTACGACGCCGCGGAGACCCTGCCCGCGCTCGACACCCTCCGCACCGAGGGCGCGATCCGGAACGTCGGCCTCTCGAACTTCACGCCTGAGCTGCTCGACGAGGCCATCGAGACGCTCGACGCGCCCGTCTTCGCCCATCAGGTCGAGATGCATCCGCTCCTCCAGCAGGAGGCCCTCCACGAGCGCGCCGTCGCGGACGACCACTGGCTCGTCGCCTACTGCCCGGTCGCGCGCGGGCAGGTCGCGGACGTCCCCGAACTCGTCGAACTCGGCGAGAAACACGACGCGACGCCGTATCAGGTGTCGCTCGCGTGGCTGCTCTCGAAGGAGAACGTCGCCGCCATCCCGAAAGCCACCTCGAAACAGCACATCGTCGAGAACTACGGCGCGCTCGACGTCGAACTCTCCGAGGCGGACGTCGCGAAGATCGACCGGATCGAGCGCGAGGAGCGCCTCGTCGACTTCCCCGCCGCACCCTGGAACTAGCGCGCTCGCCGCCCGAACCCGCGACGGGACCGTGAGCCGGAGCCCGCGATTCGGGGTCGGCGACCCGCCGCAGAGCGCCGCCGGAGGGGGACCCGCGACCCTTATGCACCCCCGTCCGTATGTCACGAGTAGTGTATGTCCGGCCGCGCCTCACCTGATACGGCCGTCGTCTCGTGTGCCGGCGTCGCGAAACGGTACACGCGCGGCGACACCGGCCTCCTCTCACGCAGTCGCGACCGCCCGACCGTCACGGCCCTCGACGGCGTCTCGCTCGACGTCCACGCGAACGAGATCGTCGGCCTCGCCGGGCCGTCGGGCTCCGGGAAGTCCACGCTCCTCCACCTGCTCGCCGCGCTCGACCTCCCCAGCGAGGGGTCGGTGACGCTCGCGGGCGAACGCACCGACGCCCTCTCGACGCGCGAGCGCGCGCGTCTCCGCCTCGACTCGGTCGGTATCGTCTTCCAACACTTCCACCTCCTCCCGACGCTCACCGCGCGCGCGAACGTCGCGCTCCCGCTTGTCGAACGCGGCGTCCCGAAGCGCGCGCGCCGCGAGCGCGCCGTCGCCCTCCTCGAACGCGTCGGCCTCGGCGACCGGACGACGCACACCCCACCGGAGCTCTCGGGCGGCGAACAGCAGCGCGTCGCCATCGCGCGCGCGCTCGTCACCGACCCCGCCGTCGTCGTCGCGGACGAACCGACGGGCGAACTCGACACGGAGACGGGCGCAGCCATCCTCGAGGCCTTCCGCGACGTCGCCGACGACGGCCGCGCGGTCGTCCTCGCCTCGCACGACCGGGCGACGCTCGAGGCCGCCGACCGCGTCATCGACCTCCGCGACGGCCGGGTGGTCGACGCCGATGCGTAGCCGCCTCGTCGGGTTCGCGGGCCTGGTCGGCGTCGGCCTCCGCCTGCTCGCCGGCCGCCTCCGATCGGGGAACCGGCGCCGCGTCCTCCTCAGCGTCACCGGCGTCGCGCTCGCGGTCGCGCTCCTCGTCGTCGTCTCCGGCATCAGCCTCGGCCTCGCGAGCAGCAACACCGTCTACGGCTCCGGCGTCGACTACTGGATCGTCCCCGAGTCCGCGTCCGCGTCGACGATGGCCATCGACGTCGGGAGCGCGCAACTCGGCGCCGCCCACCCGACGAGCGAGCGCATCGCCGGCATCGACGGCGTCGACGCCGTGACGCCCGTCCGAACGAGCCTCGTCCGCCTGCAGGCCGGGAGCGCGAGCGAGTACGTCGTCCTGCTCGGCGTCCTCCCGCAGTCCGGCGTCTCCGTCGCCGGCCTCTCGACGGCCCACCTCACTCCGGGCGACCCCTACTACGCGAACGGGAGCTACGACGGCGAGTGGACGGGCGAGCTCGTCCTCTCGGAGGGCGCGGCGGGCCTGCTGAACGCCACGAACGGCAGCGCGGTCGGCGTCGCCGGGCAGGCGAACGCGTCGTTCACCGTCGCCGACGTCCAGCGCGCGAGCACCGCGTCGGGCGCGGGCCAACTCCCCGTCGCCGTCGTCCACCTCGCCGAATCGCAGGCGGTCACGGGCGGCACCGCGAGCGACACCGCCGACCAGTTCGTCGTCGCGACGGACACGCCCGCGGTGAAGGACGACCTCGCCGCCGTCTACCCGCAGTCGCGCGTCGTCGCGAGCGGCGGCGGCGGGCTCTCCGCCATCGGCACGTCGAAACTCGCGCTCGCCATCGCGGTCACGGCGTTCGTCGTCGCCGTCGTCGTCGGAACGCTCTTCGTCGCGACCGCGCTCGGCCTCGAAGTCGCCGCCGACCGCGCGACGTACGCGACCCTGCTCGCCATCGGCCTCCGAACGCGCTCGCTCGCCGTCGTCGTCGCGACGCAGGCGGTCGCCGTCACGCTCCTCGGCGGCGTCCTCGGCCTCGTCCTCGGCGGCGGCGGCGTCGTCGCGGCGAACGCGCTCGCCCGGCGCTACCTCACGGAGAGCGCCATCGCCGCTTACCCGCCCGCCGTCGTGCCCTACGGCCTCGGGACGGCGGTCGCGGTCGGCCTGCTCGCGACCCCGTACCTCGTCTGGCTCGTCACCCGAACGGACGTCCTCGACCACCTCGCCACAGAGTAATGTTCACGAGATTCCGCGCCGCCGTCGGCATCGCTCTCGCCCAGTTGCGCCGCGACCGCACGCGCACCGCGCTCGCCGTCACCGGCGTCGTCCTCGCCGTCCTCGCCGCGACGCTGCTCGGGGGCGTCGGCTTCGGCGTCGTCGAGACCGGCCAGCAGAAGTTCGACCAGTCCGGCCGCGACCTCTGGATGACGGGCGGCCCCCTCCAGATCAGCCCGGGGAGCGTCGGCGGCTTCCAGCCCGGCGTCACGGACGCACACACCCTCTCCGACGACCTCTCGGCGCGCGAGGACGTCCGCACGGCGGTGCCGCTCTCCTTCCAGACGGTCTACGTCGGCGCGAACGAGTCGTCGCTCTCCACCATGGTCGCCGTCGGGACGCCCGGCGTCGGCGGCAGTTCGGTTCGCCTCACCGCCGGCGACGGCTTTACGACGGGGGGGCGCGCGCACTACGCGGGCGGGAGCTACGACGGCCCGATGACGCGCGAGGTCATCCTCGACCCGCAGACGGCGGCTCGCCTCGGCGTCGGCGTGAACGACACCGTCCACCTCGGTGCGACCGTCGTCGGCGCGCGCGAGCACGCGTGGCGCGTCGTCGGTATCTCGCCGACGTTCCGGCAGTTCCTCGGGACGGGCGCGGCGACGGTACCGCTCTCGGAACTCCAGTCGATGACGGGCACCGCCCGCGAGGACCGCGCCGCGATGCTCACCATCGACGTCGTCGAGCGCTCGGACCCAAGCGCCGTCGAGGCCGACCTCCAGCAGACGTACCCGAACTACGACGTGCGGACGAACCAGGAGCAACTGCAGGCCGTCCTCGAGCAGAAGGCACTCGTCATCGCGAGCGGCCTCACGCTCACCGTGCTCGCGGTCATCGCGGGCGTCGCGCTCACCGTGAACCTCCTCCTCCTCCTCGTCTACCAGCAGCGCCGTACGCTCGCCGCCGTTCGCGCTATCGGCGTCTCCGGGACGACGCTCGTCGCTATCACCGCCGTGCAGGGTCTCGCCATCGGCATCATGGGCGGGGCAATCGGCGTCGCGCTCACCGTCCCGCTCGGGCGCGGCCTGAGCGAACTCGCGGCGATGCTCGTCGGCTTCGACGGCCTCGTGCAGACGCCGCCGCTCGTCCTCGCGGCCGGCGGCGCGCTCGCCGTCGTCGTGGGCGCCCTCAGCGCCGCCGTCGCCGGCTATCGCGTTGCGGGCGTCGACGCGCTCGAAGAGCTCTAGTGCCACGCGCGGCCGAGGCGGTACTGGACGACGAGGAACGCGCCGAGCGCGACGACGCAGAGCGCGAACTGGAACGCGAGGAAGGACGTGAGTTCGAGGTTCGCGAAGTGCGAGAGGAAGCCGCCCTCGTCGCCGTACGGCGGCGTGCCGAGGAGCGGCCAGACGAGGAAGACGAGGTACTCGTACTCGCCGGCGAGCACGTGTCCGACCGAGTCGCCGACGAGGTGGGAGACGTAGCCGATGCCGAACGCGACGCTCACGACGACGCGCTCGGCGTGCCGGCAGAGCAGGTAGACGGCGCCGCAGACGACGACGAGCGCGAGCACCGAGTGCGCGAGCGAGCGTCCGGACGGGAGCACGCCGACCGTCCACGCGAGCGGCTTGTCCACGAGGTCCGGGAACTGCGTGCCGACCGCGAGCGCGCCGACCGCGAGCCACGTGGACGCGTCACCGCGCGCGCGGTACTCGTAGGGGAGATAGCAGAGATAGCCGAGCGCGAGGTGTCCCCACGGCCACATGGGTGTCCGTTGGCGAGTCGCTCGTTTAGTCGTTGTCGTCGGCGGTGACTCGCCGCTCGTGAGGGGGCGGCGTACCGAGAGCGTCGGGCTCCGGCGGCGTCGGGGGACGAGTCGGACGAACGCCGACAACCGTCTCGCGAGCGTTTAGATGTCGCTGTACGGGCCGCCCTTCGCCTCGGTGAGGCGCTCGACCTGCTCGTCCGAGAGGTCGATGTCGGCGGCACCGAGGTTCTCGGCGAGCTGGTCGGTGGTGCGCGCGCCGACGATGGGCGCGGCGACGCCGTCGCGATGCATGAGCCACGCGAGCGCGGTCTGCGCGGGCGTCGCGTCCACTTCCTCCGCGACTGCTTCGAGCTCGTCGAGCACGTCGAAGTTCTCCGCCGTGAGGTAGGCCTCCTCGAAGCCGCCGGAGGCCGCGGCCAGCGAGTCGCCGGTGAGCCCCTCCTCGCGCTCGTACTTGCCGGTGAGGAAGCCCTGTCCGAGCGGGCTCCACGGGCAGACGCCCATCCCGTAGTCGCGCGTCATCTCGAGGTAGCCGCCCTCGATTTCGCGGTCGACGAGGTTGTAGCGCGGCTGCGCGACGGTGAACGGCTCCCAGCCCTCGCGCTCGGCGATCTCGTTCGCCTTCGCGACCTTCCACGCGTCCGGGCGGTGACAGGACGCGCCGAGGTAGTGGACCTTGCCGTCCTCGACGAGGCCGTTCAGCGTCTTCATCATCTCGCGCGCCGGCGTCTCGTCGTCCCAGCGGTGGATGTAGAGGACGTCCACGTAGTCCGTGTCGAGGCGCTCGAGGAGGGCGTCGATGCGGTTCCGGACGGTCTTCCGGTTCGTTCCTCGACTGTTGGGGTCGCCGTCGCGGATCTGCCAGTAGACCTTCGACGCGACCGTGTAGCGCTCGCGGTCGCGCTCCGCTAGCCAGTTCCCGATCCACTCCTCGCTCTTCCCGGCGCCGTAGACGTCGGCGGTGTCGATGTAGCGCCCGCCCGCGTCGGCGTAGGCGTCGAGGAGTTCGTACGCGCGCTCCTCGCCGATCTCGACGTCCCCGTCCTCGGTCTCTTTCCCGAAGCGCCACGTCCCGAACTGGAGTTCGCTCGTCTGCAGGCCGGTCTCGCCCAGCGAGACGAAGTCGAGGTCGATGTCATCCGTCATCGTCCGATAGGTGTGCGATGGCACGGAAAAGCGTTCAGCAACCGGCAGGGCGCGGCGGGCGCTCGGCGCTCGGCGAGTACGCGACCCCTGCTGGGCGGGGGGTGTGAAGGGTCCCGTTCGGGACGTCGATACCGCACACGCGTACGGCCGGACGCGACCCGCCGGGTCCGCGACCCGAAGCACTATGCTCCCGTCTCACCCACCCATCGGCGTGAACAGAGTCCCCTCTCTCGGCCTCGGAACGTGGCAGAACACCGACACTGAACGCTGTGCGGAGAGCGTCCGGACCGCGCTCGAAGCGGGCTACCGGCACGTCGACACCGCGCAGTACTACGGCAACGAGGCGGCCGTCGGCCGCGGCATCGCCGCCGCCGACGTCGACCGGGAGGACGTGCTCGTCGCGACGAAACTCCACCCCGAGCAGTCCGGCCTCGCCCGCGAGCAGGTCGTCGAAGGTGTCGAGGACAGCCTCGACCGCCTCGGCCTCGACACCATCGACCTCTGTTACGTCCACTGGCCGGTCGGGAACTACGACGCCGCAGAGACGCTCGCGGCGTTCGACGAGCTCAGGGACCGCGGCCGCATCGCGCACGTCGGCGTCTCCAACTTCGATACCGCGCTCCTCGAGGAGGCGATGGACGTCCTCGACGCGCCGCTGGTCGCCCATCAGGCCGAGACGCACCCCCTCCTCGCACAGGACGACCTCATCGAGCACGCGCAGGCGAACGACTACTACCACGTCGCGTACTCGCCGCTCGCGCGCGGCGAGGTCTTCGACTCGCCCGTCCTGACGGACATCGCGGAGGCGCGCGACGTCACTCCCGCGCAAGTCAGCCTCGCGTGGCTGCTCTCGAAGGAGAACGTCTGCGTCGTCCCGAAAGCCACCTCCGAACGGCACATCGCGGACAACCGCGCCGCGCTCGACCTCACGCTCACCGCCGACGAGATCGCGCGCATCGACGCCATCGAGCGCGAGGAGCGCCTCGTCGAGCGCGACGGCGCGCCCTGGCAGGACTGACCCCGGCGAGCGCCCTCCGTCCCCGTGTTCCCCTCCGCTCACCCGTCCGCCACCGCCGGCCTCGCCGTCCGCGCGTGGGGCATCACGCTCGGCCTCTGCGCGTGCTCGCTCCTCGGCGCCGCCGCCGTCGCCGCCACCGGCGCGCCCCTCCTCGCAGTCGTCGGTGGCGTCGGCGGCCTCTGCGTGCTCGCCGTCGCCGCCGCGCGCTCCGGCGGCCGCTTCGCGTTCGACGCCGGCCACGCGCGCCCGCTCCGCGCCGACGAACTCCGCGCGGTCCGCCGCGCCGCCCGCGACGTCGCCGAGCGCGCCGGCCGCCCCGTCCCCCGCCTCGTCGTGATGGAGATGGACGCCCCCGGCGCGGTCGTCGGCTACGACGACGGCCGGCCGGTCGTCGCCGTCGACCCGCTGCTCCCGCGCGTCGTCGGCGAGCCCGGCCTCCGCGCGCTCCTCGCGCACGAACTCGGCCACCTCGGGAACGACCTCTACACGGACGCCCTCCGCCAGTACACGCCGCAGACGCTCGGTTTCTGCGCGCTCTGGCTCGGCGGCCTCGCCGGGCGCGGGCCCGTGCCCGCGACGCTCGGTACGCTCTGCTTCCTCGCGCTCTCCTTCTCGGAGGCGCGTCTCGCGCGCTGGCCGCGCTACGCCCTCGGCGGCGGCGTCGAACTCCTCGCGCTCGCCGCGAGTCGGTACGCGAACCGCTGCGAGGAGTACCGCGCGGACGCCGCCGCCGCGTCGCTCGTGGACGCCGCGACGCTCGCGGACGCCCTCTACCGGGTCGCCGCCGTCGCCACCGGCGAGAACCTCGAGGACGTCGCGGGGCCGGTCCCGTGGAACGCCGACCGCTCGCTGCGCTTCGCGTGCTTCGCCACCCACCCGAGCGTCGAGTCGCGCGTCGAGCGCCTCGGCTGCGAGATCCCGGCGTGGGCGCGGCCGTACGAGCCACACCGCGACGCGTGAGGCGGCGCGGGGCGACGCGGTGGCGCGCTCGCGTCCCGCCGTCCTCCGCTCGCCGTCTCGTTCGCCCTGCCCACGGGCGAGTGACGCGGGGAGGCTGCGCCATTCACGCGGCCGCACGGCGTCGCACAACGCACGCCTTACCCGTCGCCCGTCCCTATCCGTGGCCGATGAAGGTCGTCGGAATCGTCGGGCCGAGCGACGCCGGGAAGACCACGCTCGTCGAGCGCCTCGTGCCCGCGCTCGCCGAACACGGGCCGGTCGGGACGGTGAAGTCCATCCACCACGACGTCGAACTCGACGAGGCCGGAAAGGACACCCACCGCCACCGGACGGCGGGTGCCGAGCGCGTCGTCGGCGTCACGCCGTCGCTCACCGCGACGTTCCGGTCGGTCGGGAAGGACGACGGCGGCGAGGGGGAGGCGCTCGCACGCGCACTCGACGAGTTCGACGACGCGGCGTTCGTCCTCGTCGAGGGGTTCGCGGACTCACCCCACCCGAAGATCGCGGTCGGCGACGTGGCCGAGGACGCGCTCGGCGGCCGCGTTCTCGCGCGCGTCACCGACGGCGAATCGGCGGACGTCGCGGCACTCGTCGCGGCAGTCCGGGCGCTCGAGGACGCGTGAGGCGCGTTCGAACCCTCTCGGTTCGAGGCAACGCTCGCCGCACGGCAGCGAGACGGTGCGCTCAAGGCGCTCGACGCGCTTCCCACTCCTAATGCTTCCCGACCTCCTCGATGGTCTCGTCGCCGACCCGTTCGCGGTGCTGAACGCGGTCGGTCTCGTCGCGTTCGCGCTCGTCGGCGCGACGAAGGCGATCCGCGAGGAGTTCGACCTCTTCGGCGTGACCGTCGTCGGCCTCGGGACGGCGTTCGCAGGCGGCGCGACCCGCGACATCCTCGTCGGCCGCGTCCCGCTCGCGCTCCAGTCCTTCGGCGAAATCTCGCTGGGCCTGCTCGGCGTCGCGCTCGCCATCGCGCTCAGCGTCACCTTCGACGACGCCGACGAGCACCCGGTGGCGGTCGCCTCCGACGCCGCCGGTCTCGCGGCGTTCGCGACTGCGGGCGCCATCGTCGCCACCGACGTCGGCGTCTCCGGCTTCGGCGTCGTCGCCATCGCCGTCATCAACGCCTGCGGGGGCGGCGCGTTCGCGGACATCCTCCTCGACCGCTCGCCGTTCATCCTCGTCGAGGACTTCTACGCGAGCTGTACGGTCCTCGGCGGCCTCACCTACTGGCTCGTCGACGTCGGCGCGTTCGCCGGCGTCGTCGGGAGCGCGGCGGGCACCGCCGCCGCGTGCTGTGCCGCCGTCACCATCGGCGCGCGCTTCGTCGGCGTCTACTTCGGCTGGCGCCTCCCGACCGCGCAGTCGCTCGCCGTCCACACGAGTCGCGGCGAGCGCTGACGCCGCGAACAACAGCGGACACGGTGGTGTGGTGTGGCACGCGACCGCCCGCGATCGTCACGGCGGGCCTACGCGTCGTCGAGGAGGCGACCGAAGACCTTCCGCTGGACGGCCCGGAGGTGCTGTGAGAACGTCGGCGGCGAGACGCCGAGCGCCTCCGCGACCGCCGACCCGCTCGTCTCGCGCGGCCACTCGAAATAGCCCATGAAGTACGCCGACTCGACGGCGGTGCGCTGGCGCTCCGTGAGCGCCTCCGACCAGACCGCGTGCAGGCGCTCCAGCGAGTCGTCGTGCGCGGGCACGCGACGCTGCGCGATGGGCTCCGCGTCGCCGTCGACCGCCCGAATCGTCTCGACGACGCGGCGTACCGCCGACTCCTCCGGGAGGTGGACGGTCATGTCGAGGTCGCGCCCGTCGACGACGACCGACGCTATCGCGCCGCCCAGCGACGCCACCTCCGACATCACCGGCACGTCGCTCACGCGGAGTTCGAAGCGAACGCCGTCCGGTTGCTCGCTCACCACCGAGACCTCGTCCCACTCGTCGACGGCCGCCGTCATCGCGTCGACCGCCTCCACCGAGCGCTCGTCGGCGACGCCGTAGATGCGGAACGCGTCGTCGCGTACCGGAATCGCGCGCTCGAGCGTGATCGTTCCGTCCGGGTCCTCCGCGTCGTCGAGCGAGCGCACCGCGTCGTGCAGGCGGAACTCGAGCTCCACGACCGTCTCGCTCACGAGCGCGCGCTTGCGCTCCGCGGCCGCGATCGCGTGCCCGACGACGCGGCCGAGGCGGGCGACGATTCCGCGCTCCGCCGCCCCGAACGCGTCCTCGCGGTCCGCGTAGACCACGAGAACGCCGTACGTCGTCTCCCCGTTGACGACCGGAATCGCGGCCGCCTCCGCCGCCGATGCGACGGCCTCCGCCTCCGCGAGCGCGTGCTCCCGGGTCGTCCGTATCTCGCCCGCCTCGAGCGCGCGCCCGCTCAGCGAGTCGGCCCCGTCCGACGCCCCCGAGAGCGCGACGGCGTCGGGCGTCGCGTCCCCGCCCGCGTCCGCACGCACCGACACCGTCTCCGAGCGCGGTTCCGGCGCGCCCAGCCACGCGCACTCGTAGCACTCCGAGGCGGCGAGGCGCTCGCAGGCCGCGCGCTCGACCTCCCGACGGGTCGCGCGCTCGATGACGGCCGCCGTCACCTCGTGCACCGCGTCGTGGAACCGGTTCACGTCGCCGTCACGCGGTCGACTCCGCTGCGACTCGTCGTCCGACGCCCCCGCCCGCTCGTCGCCGTCGTCGGGGACCTCGGCGACGACGACGCCCGCACCGTCCGCCGCCACCGGCGTGACGCGCAGCGTTCGCGCGACTCGCGTCCCCGCCGCGTCTCGCACCGTCGCGTCGAGGGTGCGGGTGGCATCCCGGTTGGTGACGCGGGCGTCGGCCGCCGCGTCGAGGTGGTCGCGAACGCGCGCGGCGTCGCGCTCGCCGAGCAGCGTCGCGAGCGACGACCCGGCGAGGGCGCCCGCCTCGTAGCCCAGTCGCTCGCGGGCGACGTCGTTCACCGCGAGCACCGCCCCCGACGCGTCGACGTGGTAGACGCCGTCGTCGAACAGCGCCGAGAGCGCACGCGCGCGGCCGTCCAGCACGTCGCGGTCCGCCGGCGCCCGAAACCGCGTGCCGGCGCCGTCTCCGTCTTCGGTCATCGAGTAGTGGATTCGGGTGGCCGCGAATAAATCCCCCGTCGGCGTCACCGCGTCCCGCGCGCCGCGTGCGACGCGCGAACAACGGCGGATACGGCGGTGTCGGTCGGTGAAACGACCGCCACGCCTATTCGCGCCGCCGTCGTCGGTGTGCGTATGCACGCGTCGCCGTCGCGTCCCGTGGGTGTCGGGCGGTGAGTCTCGCCATCACGCACTTCGCGTTCGGCGCGCTCTGTGCGACCCTCCTCCTCGCCTACCTCCCGGTGCGGACGCGCTACGGCTTCCCGCTCGTCGTCGGGAGCGGCGTCTGGGCGATGCTCCCGGACTTCTGGCACGTCGCCCCCACGGCCGGCACGCTCTTTCGCACCGTCGGCCACTCCGTCCTCGGGAACGTCTTCTGGCTCCACCCGCTCCTCGACGCCGCCGACCCCGAGGACACCCACTTCCTCGGCGCCGTCATGGTCGGCGTCTACTTCCTCGTCAGCCTCGTTCACGCCGAGCGACGCCGCGACGCGCCCGTCTTCGCCGTCGAGTGGGAGCGTCTGCCGCGCGCGCTCAGGCGTCGCCGCTGACGACGGCCGCGACGGCGGGCGACGGATCGCCGGTGGTCTCTTGGCTCGCGAACACAACTCCGTCGACACGTCACACGGTTTAGGCCGGCCTAAAATCCGGTAGATTTACCTTCTTTAGGTTAGCCTAAAACAACGCATGCTCCGACGGCGACCCCGACTCGGACGGACCGCCCCGCCCGGACGAACGCGCTCTCGTCAACCCGAGGTGCCCACATGAGCTATCGCGACGCGAGCAACGACGCGCTGCTCGCCCAGCAGGCCGAGCGCGAGTCGAACGCGCGCACCTACCCGCGCCACCTCCCGCTCGCCATCGCCGAAGCCGGCGGCGTCACCGTCACCGACATGGACGGGAACGAGTACTACGACTGCCTCGCCGGCGCGGGCACCCTCGCCCTCGGCCACAACCACCCCGCGCCAACCGAAGCCATGACGCGCGTCCTCGACGACGAGCGCGCCATCCACACCCTCGACATCACCGCGCCTGCGAAGGAGCGCTTCGTCGACACGCTCCTGTCGAGTCTCCCCGACGAGTTCGCCGAGAACGCGAAAGTCCAGTTCTGCAGTCCCGCCGGCACCGACGCCGTCGAGGCCGCCCTCAAACTCGTCAAGGCCGCCACCGGGAACCGGTCGATACTCGGCTTTCAGGGCGCCTACCACGGCATGACCGCCGGCGCGCTCTCCCTCCTCGGCGATGCCGAGACGAAGGACGTCCCCGGCGTCCTCGCCGACGTCCACCACCTCCCCTTCCCCGACGACTACCGCCCGCCGTTCGGCGTCGGCGGCGACGACGGCCACCGCCTCGCCAGCACCTACGTCGAGAACCTCCTCGCCGACCCCAAGAGCGGCATCACCGACCCCGCCGGCGTGATACTCGAACCCGTGCAGGGCGAGGGCGGCGCGAACCCCGCACCCGACGCGTGGCTCCGCGAGATACGGCGCATCACCCGCGAGCACGACGTCCCCCTCGTCCTCGACGAAGTCCAGACCGGGCTCGGGCGTACCGGCGAGACGTACGCCTTCGAGCACGCCGGTATCGTCCCCGATGTCCTCGTGCTCTCGAAGGCTATCGGCGGCGGCCTCCCGCTCTCCGTCGTCGTCTACGACGACGCCCTCGACGAGTGGGGTCCCGGCGCGCACGCCGGCACCTTCCGGGGCAACCAACTCGCGATGGCCGCCGGCGACGCCACCATCGACTACGTCCTCGAAAACGACCTCGACGCGCACGCCGCCGAGATGGGTGCGCGCCTCCGCGACCACCTCGAGGGCGTCGCCCACCTCGACGCCGTCGGCGACGTTCGTGGACGCGGCCTCATGCTCGGCGTCGAGTTCGTCGACCCCGACGCCCCGTGGCCGGGCGCCGGTCCGCACGCCCCCGACGGCGACCTCGCCGCCGCCGTTCAGGCGGCGTGTTTCGAGCGCGGCCTCATCGTCGAACTCGGCGGCCGCGAGAGCGCCACCGCGCGCTTCCTCCCGCCGCTCGTCGTCACGCGCGAACAGGTCGACGACATCGCGGCCATCTTCGTCGACGCCGTCCGCGACGCCGTCGCCGCCGACGACTCGCTCACGCCCGAGGTGTCGCCGTGAGCGCCGACGGTCTCTTCCTCGACGCCGACCTCGGCGAGAAGGCCTACCGGAGTGCGATGGCGCACGCCGTCGACGCCGTCCTCGACGCCCGCGACGACGAGCCCTACTCGGGCGCCACTCCGGACGCTCTCGCCGCCGAACTCGACGCGCCCGTCCTCCCCGAGGACGGCGTCGGCCTCTCGAACGCCATCGAGGACGTCGCGGGCGACGTGCTCGCGCACTCCGTCGACACCTCCCATCCCCGGACGGCCGCGCACCTCCAGTGCCCGCCCATGATACCCGCGCTCGCCGCCGAGGCGATGCTCACGGCGACCAACCAGTCGCTCGACTCCTTCGATCAGGCACCCGCCGCCACCGTCCTCGAGGGGCGCGTCGTCAGCGCGCTCGCCGACCTCTTCGACCTCCCCTCGGACGCGGACGGCGTCTTCACGAGCGGCGCCACGCAGTCGAACTTCCAGGCGCTCCTCCTCGCGCGCGACCGCTCCCTCGCCGAGCACCTCGAATACGACGTCCAGCGCGACGGCCTCCCCGCCGCGGCGCGCGACCTGCGCGTCGTCGTCTCGGAGGAAGCGCACTTTACCACCGAGCAGGCCGCCCACTTCCTCGGCCTCGGCGAGGACGCCGTCGTCGCCGTCGAGACCGACGCCGACCACCGGATGGACGCCGACGCGCTCGCCGCGACGCTCGACCACCTCGACCGTGAGGGACGCGAGGTGTTCGCCGTCGTCGGCACCGCGGGCACGACGGACTTCGGCGCCATCGACCCGCTCGACGCGCTCGCCGACGCCGCCGCCGAACACGACGCGTGGTTCCACGTGGACGCGGCCTACGGCGGCGCGCTCGCGCTCACGGACGAATCCGACCGCCTCGCCGGCATCGAGCGCGCGGACTCGCTCGCCGTCGACTTCCACAAGCTCTTCTTCCAGCCCATCAGCTGCGGCGCGTTCCTCGTCCGCGACGGCGCGGCGTTCCGCCGGATGGCGCGCACCGCCGCCTACCTCAACCCCGAGGCGCACGCGGAGCGCGGCGTCCCGAACCTCGTCGGCAAGTCCACGCAGACGACGCGGCGCTTCGACGCGCTCAAACCCTACCTCACCTTCCGCGCCGTCGGCCGCGAACGCCTCGGCGCGCTCGTCGACGCGACGCTCGCGCTCGCCGACCGGACGGCCGCGCTCCTCGCCGACGCCGACGACTTCGAACTCCTCGCCGACCCCTCGCTCACCACCGTCCTCTTCCGGTATCGGCCGCGCGAGCGCATGCCCGACGCGGCCGTGAGCGACCTGAACGCCGCCGTCCGAGAGGCGCTGCTCGCGGACGGTACGGCGCTCGTCGCGCGCACCGACGTCGCCGGCGTCACCAGCCTGAAGCTCACCCTCCTGAACCCGACGGCGACGCTCGACGACGTCGCCGAGACGCTCGACGCGATTCGGGCCGTCGCCGCCGACGTCGAGGCGGCCGGGGAGGTGTCCCCGTGAGCACCCCGAACGCCGACGCCCCCGACCGGGGCGACGCGGCCCCCACGGAGAGGGCCGTGGACCCGACGCGCCGCGCCGAGGACGCCACCGTCCACGCCTTCCTCAACTGCTACCTCCGCGAGCGCGGCGACTACGACGTCACCGAGTCGTCCGTAGCGGGCGTGTCGCCGGGCGCCGACGGCCTCCTCCGCGCTACGCTCCCCGCACAGGACATCGCCCTCCTCGCGCCCCTCGACTACCGCTCGCCGACCGAACGCCACCGCTTCGAGACGCCGGTCCGGTATCGGCTCCCCGGCGGCGGCGTCCACGACGCGGACGCCGCGACGCTCGCGACGCTCGTCCTCACCGACCTCGCGCGCGACGCCGACACCGACGTTCCGACCGCGCTCCTCCGGCGCGTCCTCACCAGCCAGCAGAACACCGAGGCGTTCGTCGCCGCGCGTGCGGGCGACGCGGAGCGCCTCTACGCGGACGATCTTTCCTTCCGCGACGCCGAGCAGGCGCTCGTCTTCGGCCACCACCGCCACCCCACCCCGAAGAGTCGGCAGGGCATCGCCGCCCACGAGCGCGAGACGTACGCCCCCGAACTCCGTGGGTCGTTCGCGCTCCACTACTTCCGCGCCGACCCGTCGCTCGTCACGCAGGAGAGCGCGCTCGAGCGCTCGGCCGCCGACTGGGTGGCCGACGCCCTCCGATGCGACGACGCCGTCCCCGACGCCTTCGTCACCGAGCACGTCGAGAGCGACGACGTCCTCCTCCCCGTGCATCCGTGGCAGGCCGACTACCTCCGCTCGCGCGACTACGTTCGGGACGCGCTCGGCGACGGCCTCCGGTATCTCGGCGCCGTCGGACGCGAGTTCCACCCGACGACGTCCGTCCGCACGCTCTACAGCGAGGGCGCGCCCTTCATGGTGAAGTCCTCGCTGCACGTCCAGATCACGAACTCCGTGCGGGCGAACAAGCGCCCCGAGCTCGCGCGCGGCGTCGCCGTCGCCGACCTCCTCGAAACCGGGTTCGGCGACGAGCTCGCGGACGCCTTCCCGCGCTTCGACGTCGTGCGCGACCCTGCGTACCTCGCGCTCGACGTCGGCCCCGACGCCGAGTCCGGCCTCGAGACCGTCCTCCGCGCCAACCCTTTCCGCGGGAGCGCGGCGGCGAACGCCACGCCCGTCGCGTCGCTCTGCCAGGACGCCATCCGGGGGCGCTCCCGACTCGGCCGCCTCGTCGCGTCCATCGCCGAACGCGACGGCCGCAGCACCGGGGACGTGAGCGCCGACTGGTTCCACCGCTACCTCGAAGTCGGCATCCGGCCCGTCCTCTGGCTCTACCTCGTGCAGGGCGTCGGCGTCGAAGCCCACCAGCAGAACTCCGTCGTGACGCTCGACGACGACGGCTACCCCGAGCGGTTCCACTACCGCGACAATCAGGGGTTCTACTTCCCCGAATCGCAGTACGAGGACGTCGCGGCGTACCTCCCCGGCGTCGGCGAACGCGCACAGACCGTCTGCGCGGACGCGCTCGCGGACGAGCGCCTGCGCTACTACGTCGTCCTGAACAACGCACTCGACGTCGTGAACGCGCTCGGGTACGCCGGCGTCGCCGACGAAACCCGCCTGTTGGGCGTGCTCCGCGACGAACTCGAACGCGCACGCGAGCGCTACGACCGGCCGTCCTCCTCGCTCCTCCGGCCCCTGCTCGAGGACGCGACCGTCCCGTGCAAGGCCAACCTCCTCACGCGCTTTCGCGGCCTCGACGAACTCGAGAACGACCTCGAGAACCAGTCCGTCTACGCCGACGTGACCAACCCCCTCGTCACCGAACTCGACCGATGACCGACCCGACACTCACCGTCAACGACGACTACGACTACCGCACCTACGACCGCGACATCGACCGCCAGCTAGCGTTCCGGCCGGCGAGCGAGTCCCGCGATCTGGGGCGTCTGCATCGCTGGCTCGGGAGCGAGCACGTCCAGCCCTACTGGGAGCTCGACCTGCCGCTGCCCGCGTTCCGCGAGCGCCTCCGCGAGAAGCTCGCCGACGACCACCTCACGCCCTACATCGGCTGTCTCGACCACGTCCCGATGAGCTACTGGGAGTGCTACTGGGCCGCCGAGGACGACGTCGCCGCGCACTACGACGCCGACCCCGCCGACCGCGGCGTCCACCTCCTCATCGGCCCCACCGAATACCTCGGGCAGGGCTACGCCGTCCCGCTGTTGCGCGCCGTCACCGCGATGCAGTTCCGCCACCCCGAGACCGACCGCGTCGTCGCCGAACCCGACGCCCGGAACGACGCCGCGCGTCGCGTCTTCGAGCACTGCGGCTTCCGCGACGAGGGCGCGTTCCGCTTCGAGGAAGCCGGGAAGGACGCCCGCCTCCTCGTCTGCGAGCGCGAGCGCTTCGAGCGCGACGTCGCGCCCACGCCGGCCTCGGGAGGTGGCGAGCGATGACCGACGGCGAGGACGCGCCGGTTCGCGACGTCGTCGGAGTCGGGCTCGGGCCGTTCAACCTCGGGCTCGCCGCGCTCCTCGACGGCGTCGCCGAGGACGTCGATGCGGTCTTCCTCGAACGCGAGGCCGAGTTCAACTGGCACGAGGGGATGCTCCTCGACGGGACGACGCTCGAAGTGCCGTTCCTCGCGGACCTCGTGACGCTCGCCGACCCGACGAGCGAGCACAGCTACCTCAACTACCTCCGCGAGACGGGGCGCATCTACGAGTTCTACTTCTACGAGACGTTCCAGATACCGCGCCGCGAGTACAACGACTACCTCCGGTGGGTCGTCGAGCGCCTCGACGCGCCCGCGTTCCGACGCGAAGTCGTCGACGTCCGCTGGGCGGACGCCGACGCGAGCGCCGCCGATACCGGCGCTGGTGCCGACGCGCCCGGCCACTACGTCGTCACCGCACGCGACCCCGAGACGGGCGAACGCGACACCTACCGGGGTCGGCATCTCGCGCTCGGCATCGGCTCGCGCCCGCACGTCCCCGAGCACCTCCGGGGCCACCCCGACGCGGACGTCTTCCACACGGCGGCCTATCGACACACCCGCGAGCGCGTCCTCGACGCCGACTCCGTGACCGTCGTCGGCTCCGGGCAGAGCGCCGCCGAGGTCGTCGCGGACCTCCTCGAGCGCCAACCCGAGCACGACTACCGCCTCGACTGGCTCACCCGCTCGGAGGGCTTCTTCCCCATGGAGTACTCGAAGCTCGGCCTCCAGCACTTCAGCCCGGAGTACGCCCAGTACGTCTACGACCTCCCCCAGTCGACGACGGACGACCTCGTCGCGAACCAGGACCTCCTCTACAAGGGCGTCGACCCGGAGACCAGCGCGGCCATCTACGACCTCCTCTACCGGCGCTCCATCGGCACCGCCGACCCCGACGTCGGCCTCTTCGCGATGACCGACGTCCGCGATATCGCCGCCGTCGACGGCGGCTACGCGCTCGACTGCCACCAGTGGCAGGCCGAGGAGTCCTTCGTCCACGAGAGCGAGGTCGTCGTCCTCGGCACGGGCTACGAGCGCCCCGTCCCCGGCTTCCTCGACCCGCTCGAGGACGACATCGCGTGGGACGACCGCGGGCGCTTCGAGGTGACCGCCGACCACCGCCTCGACGTCGACCTGCCGGGCGACGTCTTCCTCCAGAACGCCGACCTCCACACCCACGGCGTCGGCGCGCCCGACCTCGGCCTCGGCGCCCACCGGAACGCGACGTTCGTGAACCGCCTGCTCGGCCGCGACGCCTACCCGGACGACGTCGACACCGTCTTCCAGGACTTCTCCGTCGACGCCTTCGTCGAGCGCGCGCCCGGCGCCTCCCGCGACGGGAGCGAGACGACCGTGACTACCACCGACCCCGACCGATGAACTCAGACGACGACCTCCGCGAGCGCGCACTGACCCCGGACGTCCGCCGAACCGTCGAGCGCCGCCTCCTCACGAAGATGCTCGAGGAGTTCAGCTACGAGGAGATACTCGACCCCGAGCGCGTCACGGACGGCGACGCCGCGACCGACGGCGAGCACGCCACCTATCGCGTCTCGCTCGACGCCGCCGACTACCGCTTCGACGCCACCGAACGGCTCCTCGACAGCTACTCGGTCGACGGCGAGAGCGTCGAGCGCCGCGACCCCGGCGGCGCGTTCGAGGCGACGACGGACCCGATCCGTCTCCTGCGCGACCTCGAAGCGAGCGTCGACGTCGACGCGCTCACCGCCGGGAACCTCGTGCGCGAGTACGAGCGCACCCTGCTCGCGGACGCCCACATCGAGGCGAAACGCCGCGCGCGCGACGACCACGACCCGACCGCGCTCGACTACGCCGAACTCGAGGGCGAGATGACCGGTCACCCGTGGATTACCTACAACAAGGGCCGCCTCGGCTGGGGCTACGACGACTATCGAGAGTATGCGCCCGAGCGCGGCGAGCGCGTCACCCTCTCGTGGGTCGCCGTCCGCCGCGACGACGCCACCTTCGTCGCCACCGACGGCGTCACTCACGACGGCCTCGTGCGGGCCGAACTCGGCGAGCACTACGGCGTGTTCCGCGAGCGCCTCCGCGAGCGCGGCCTCGACCCGGACGCCTACTACCTCCTCCCCGTCCACGACTGGCAGTGGGAGCACAGCATCGTCCCGCTGTTCGGCGGTGACATCGCCCGCGACGACATCGTCCCGCTCGGCGAGGGCCCCGACGACTACCTCCCCCAGCAGTCCGTGCGGACGTTCGTCAACGTCGACGACGAGGAGAAACACCACGTGAAGGTGCCGATGCGCATCCTCAACACGCTCGTCTGGCGCGGCCTCCCCGGCGAGCGCACCGAGATCGCGCCGACCGTCACCGAGTACGTCCAAGGTATCTACGAGCGCGACGACTTCCTCCAGTCGGAGGGCCTGATACTGCCCGGCGAGATCGCGGGCGTCAACTACGACCACAACGACTTCACCGCCATCGACGGCTCGCCCTACCAGTATCACGAACTCCTCGGCGCCGTGTGGCGCGAATCCATCTACACCTTCCTCGACGACGGCGAGGACGCCGTCACGCTCTCCGCGCTCATGCACGTCGACGGCACGGGGACGCCGTACCTCTCCCGCCTCGTCGAGCAGTCCGGCCTCACCCTCGACGAGTGGCTCACCGAGTTCTTCGACACCGTCCTCCCGCCCCTCCTCCACTTCCTCTACCGCTACGGGACCGTGTTCTCCCCGCACGGCCAGAACACCATCCTCGTCGTCGAGGACGGCGTGCCGACGCGCCTCGCCATCAAGGACTTCGCGGACGACGTGAACGTCAGCGACCGGCCGCTCCCCGAACTCGAACGCCTCCCCGACGAGGTGGACGCCGTCCTCCGCAAGGAGGACCCCGAAGGCCTCTGCCAGTTCATCTTCTCCGGGCTCTTCGTCTGCGTCCTCCGCTACGTCGCCGACGTCCTCGAACGCCACGAGGACTACGACGAGACGGCGTTCTGGACGCACGCGCGCGAGACGGTGCTCGACTACCAGCGCGACTTCCCCGAGCTCGAGGATCGCTTCGACCGCTTCGACCTCCTCCGGCCGGAGTTCACGAAGCTCGCGCTCAACCGGAATCGCCTCCTCGACTACGGCTACGACGACGCCCCCGGCCGGCCGCACGCGAGCGAGCACGGCACCGTCACGAACCCGCTCCACGCCGTCGCCGACCGCACCGACGACTGAGACCGGGCGGACGCTGGCTGTCGCATCACTGACGGCCCAGTGACCGTCGCCCACCCATCCAGCGTCTACGACGAGATGGAACGGTCGCCTGCGGGTGTCACAGCCGTCACTGCACACGCGAGTGAGTGAGCGGATGAGCGTTCCACGCGCACACCGTGTTTCCGGTGAATCGGCTGTGGTGGCCGGGGGTCGGCCGCGATGCCGGGACGACACGGCGGACCGCCGTGCTGCCACCTCGACTGTCGAGCGCGACGCGGACAGACACACCGGGTTTCCGGTGAAACACGTTCGAGAGTCCCCGGTGGCGTCACGGTGTCGGCGACAGTCGGTGACGAATCGGGGCCGGTGGCTGACGAAGAGATGAGTAGTACTATATACTATAGCTTCGTTAAAATCCACTAGCTAGATATCTGTATTATGAAGTCGATACTGTTGTATCGACGTATTCTTCTTGAAACAACCCCCCACTCCTCAGCAGTTTCTCGCGCTCGACGGGTCGCCCATCGCTTCGATGGGCTGCACCTCCTCCGACGGGCTCCTCTCCTCACTGGGCCTTTGTTTCCGATTGGCACCCACACGTCTCCCCGGTCGTCCGCATCGACGTGCCACCACGTTGACCGCTACGTCGAGCGCCGCAAGCCGTCTCGCCGTCGTGTCGTCCCCGCGCGGCCGCTCGTATCCCCCGTCGCCCGAGGGGCGTACCGCGCTTCCGGTGAAATGGAACCCCGGCTTCGTGACCCCTCCCATGCCTCTCTGACCTATTTCACCGGAAACCCGGTGTGTGTGTCTCGGAAACGCTCAAGTATATTCACCGGAAACACGGTGTCACCGAATGCCCGACACCGACGACCTCTTCATTCGCGAGGACCCCGTCTTCACTAACAAGGAGCTCCTCGAAATCAACCACCTCCCCGACGAGGGGCGCATTGTCGGCCGCGACGAGGAAATCCGCCAGCTCGCCAATGCCGTCAATCCCGCCATTTTCGGTCAGAGCCCGAGCAACATTCTCATCTACGGCAAGACGGGCACCGGGAAGTCGCTCTGCGCCAAACACGTCTCACAGCGCCTCGTCGAAACGGCCGGTGAGGAAGACATCGACGCCGTCTACGCCTATGTTGACTGCGCACAGGACTCCACGGAGACGCAGGCTGTCCAGACGCTCGCCAGCAGCGTCAACGACCGCGCGCGCACCGACGCGAAGATTCCCGACAAGGGCATCAGCACCGCGACGTACTACAAGCGCCTCTGGCGCATTCTCGACGCCCGCCACGACATCGTCCTCGTCATCCTCGACGAGATCGACAAACTCGAGGACGACGACATCCTCATGCAGCTCTCGCGCGCCGGTGAAGCCGGGAAGATCACCGACTGCAAGGTCGGCGTCATCGGCATCAGCAACAAGATCAAGTACAAGGACCGGATGGATGAACGCGTCAAATCGAGCCTCTGCGAGCGCGAGTTCGTCTTCCCGCCGTACGACGCCGACCAACTGAGCAGCATCATGCGCGCCCGCGCTGATGCGTTCCGTGACGGCGTCCTCGACGACGCCGTGATTCCGCGCGCCGCTGCCCTCGCTGCGCGCGAGCACGGCGACGCACGCAAGGCCATCGACATCCTCCGGTACGCGGGCGAGATCGCTCAGTCGAGCGGCTCCGAGGCCGTCGAGGAGCGCTTCGTCGTCGACGCCCGCGAGCGTGCCGAAACCGACCGGTTCCGCGAGCTCATTCGCGGGTCGACGCCGCACTCCCGCTACGTCCTCCACGCCCTCGTCGTGCTCGCGCTCGACGACGACACCGACGACGACGGCTTTCGCACGACGCGGATCTACGACGTCTATGAGCAAATCTGCCGGCAGGAGGGCCTCGACGCCCTCTCGCTTCGTCGCGTGCGCGACCTCCTGAAGGAGCACGCGTTCCTCGATATCGTCGAGCAGTCCCGACACAGCGGCGGGAGCGCCGAAGGCACCTACACGAACCACACGCTCCTCGAGGACCCGACCGTCATCCGCGAAGTACTCACGGAGACTGCCACCCCCAAGGGCGCGTAGCCCGGCCGTTGGTTTCACCGGAAACCCGGTGTCCGAGATGTCGTCCACTCCCGAGCGAGTGACGGCCAGCAACGCGTACCCCGTCCGCCACGTCACTCGTTGAATCGCGGCCACTTATGCCGCTCTCGCGCCAACGACACGCCGTTCGAGAGTGCGCCCCAACACCCATTCCGCCGGCCGCGACGCGCGGGCGCTCGACGTCACCGTCCACGTCTGCGCGGAGGAGACGCTCACCGCGTGGGCGCGCCGTGACGCGAGCGCGCGCGCCCTCGTTCTCACGCCCGAGCGCCTCCACCGGCGCAACCTCAAGCACGCCCTCGCCGCCGCCGACCGCCCGCGAAGCAGCCTCCGCCTCACCGACCCCCGGAGCGTCGCGAACGCGGTGGCCGACGACGGCGGCGAGCGCGCCCGCCTCGACCGCGCCGACCGACTCCGTCTCGTCGGCGACGTCCTCGCCGACGACCCCGACGGCGTCGACGCCCTCCGGCGCGCCCTCGGGACGGACCTCGGCGCGCGCGCCGAGACGGTCGAGGCCGTCCGCGAGGAACTCGACGTCGTCGCCGGCGGCCGCGACGACGCCACCGACGCCCTCCTCGACGTCGCCGACACCCTCCCCGCGTACGCGCGAGACGAGACGACCGCGCTCCTCCGCGGCGTTCGCGCCGTCGAACGCGCGCTCGCCGACCGGACGGACGCCGACGTCTCGCCCGCCGCCGCGCTCCGCGACGGCCGCGCGGCGCTCGCCGCGAGCGACGGCGACGCCTGGACGGCCGCCTACCCCGCCGTCGAGCGCGTCGCCGTCGCCGGCGTCAGCACGCTCGGCACCGCGCTCCTCGACTTCCTCGGGGCGATCGCGGCCCACACCGATGTTGAGGTCCACCTCTTCACGCGTGCGCGGACCGGCCCCCGCATCGCCGAGCGACTCCCGGCGCGACTCCGGGTCGGCCGCGACGCGCAGGTCGACGTGGACGTGGTCGACCGCACGCCCGCGCGACTCGCCGCCGACATGCCGGCCGTCGAACTCGTCACGACCACGCGCCGCCGCGAGGCGCGCGCCGCGCTCGCCGCCGTCGACGTCCTCCTCGAGCGCGGCGTCCCCGCGAGCGACGTCGCGGTCGTCGCGCGCGACGTCGACCGCTACGAGCGCCCGCTCGCGTCGGCCGCCACCGAATACGGCCGCCACCTCTCCGTCTGGACGCAGCTCGCGCTCCGCGATACCCTCCCGTACCGACTGCTCGTCGCCTGCCTCGACGTGCTCGCGGCGCACGCCGGCGACCCGGGGGCGGTCGGGACGGGTGTCGCGACCGGCGCGCACGGCGCCGAGGACTCCGGCCGACCCGGCCGCGTCGGGGCCGACACGCTGTTCGCGCCGCTCGACTACGAGTGGGTGCCGCCGGACGCCCGCTCGCGCGCCGTCTGGCCGCTCGCCCACCCCGACGTCTCGGCCGTCCGCCACCGCGTCGACGACGGCCGCGCCCGCACCCTCGCCGACTGGACCGCGCGCCTCGCCGACGTCTCGGGGCCGACCGCCGCCGGCGTTCGACGGCTCCTCCGGTGGGTGCGCGACCGGCCCGCGAACCCCGACCCCCGATCCGTCGAGGACGCGCTCGCGCCCCTCCTCGACGCCTTCGACGACGTCGCCCTCCCCGCGCGCCTCGACGCCGACACGCCCGCCCTCGCCGAGACCTCGCAGACGGCGCGCGCGCTCGTGCGCTCCCGAACGCTCCTCGGCGAGACGCGCCGGAAGTACGCCGACTGGCTCGACCGCGGGCACGTCTCCCGGGGCTGGACGGCCGTCCGCGACGTCCTCGACGCCGTCGCCACCACCCGCCCGGGCCGGCGCGAGCACGACAACGCCGAGCGCGTCGACGTCCTCGACGCGAACGACACGTGGCTCCGCGACTACCGCTACGTCGTCGCCGTCGGCCTCGTCGACGGCGAGTGGCCCGACCGCCCCGACGGCGCGCTCCCCGCAGCCCTTCGGGACGCCGTCGTCGCCGGTGACGGGGCCGCGAGCCGGCTCGGCGTGCGCGGCGCGTGGACCGAGGAGCGCGACGCCGACCACTTCGTCGATGCCGTGCGCGCCGCCACCGACGGCCTCGTGCTCACGCGCTTCACCGAGGACAGCGCGGGCGCCACCTATCAGCGCTCGCCGCTCCTCGAGGACTGGGGCGTCGCCCCGCCCGTCGTCCGCGACGGCGGTGTCGCCGCCCTCATCGCGGCCGACCGGCGACTCGCCACCCCGCTTCGGTGCGTGCTCGACCCCAACGGCACGACGGGGGGATCGGAGTGACCGACACCACCCGGGGAGACGAGCGCGACGTCCCGCGACTGCGTGGCGCCCAGCGCGACATCCGAGACGCCTTCCTCGCGCACGATTCGGGACTCTTCGTCCTCGACTGCAACCCCGGCGCCGGCAAATCAACCGTCGCCGAGCGACTCGCCGCCGACACGCTCGCCCGCGCGCACGACCGCGGCGAGCGCGCCCCCGAGCGCAGCCTCTGCGTCACCTCCTTCGCCCGCGACGACGCCGCCGCGATCCGCCCCGGCATCGAGGACGCCCTGCGCGCGCTCGCTGACGATACCGACCGCGACGTGGACGCCGACCACGCCACCGCCCTCGGTGACGCGGACGCCCGTACCATCGCGCGACGCGCCCGCGCGAGCGACACCATCGGCACCATCGACGGCGTCCTGCGGACCGTCTTCGCCGACGTCGCGACCGAACTCGGCTTCGACGCGACACCGGACGTCGGGAACGAGGCGCGCCTCGCACCCCTCCGGGAGGACTGTCTCGCGGCCCTCCGCGACGACCCCGAGCACGCCGCGACGGCCCGCCGACTCGACGCCGCCTATCCCGGCGGCGAACACACCGCAGACCTCGACGCCCTCCTCGTCGACGCCCACCGCGCCGCCCGCGAACGCCGGCTCACCGTCGACGCCTTCGAGGACCGCCTCCGCGACGCCGTCGGTAGCGCCTACCCCGAGGGCCCGCCCGACGACTTCGCGGCCGTCGCTCGTGACATCGCCGCGTTCGTCGACCCCGAGACCGCCGAGCGGACCGCCGCCGGTTTCGACGCCGCCGAGCGCGAGGCCTTCCGCGAGACCGACCGCGCCACCCACGACGCGTGGCGCGCCGCCGTCACCGACTTCTGCGCGCTCCTCTGCGCGTTCGCGGAGCGCTACGACGCGCGAACGCGCGAGCGCGGCGTCGCCTCCCACCTCGACGTCGCCCACTGGGTCGCCGCCTACTTCGGCGACGACGCCCACGCCAGCGACTACCGGGCCGCCCGCCGCGCGCACTACGCCGCGCGCCTCGACACGCTCATCGTCGACGAAGCACAGGACGTCTCCGCCGTCCAGCACGACGCGCTCGCGCCGTTCGTCGACGCCGACACGCGCGTCCTCCTCGTCGGCGACGTCAAACAGTGCATCTACGCGTGGCGCAACGCCCACCCCGACCTCTTCGAGCGCGCCCGCGACGACGGCGTCTACTTCGGCGTCGACTGGGAGACGCACGTCGTCGAGCGCGCCCAGCGGACCTATCGCGCCCGCCCGGACGTCGCCGCCGCCATCGACGCCGTCTTCGCGGACGTCCTCACCGACCCCGAACGCGGCAACGCCGGCGCGCTCACCCTCGACTACCCGTCGCTCGTCGCCGACCGCCCGCCGCTCGACGCCCCGAGCGTCCACGTCGCCGCCCACGGCACCGACGGCCGCCCCGGCACGCGCGACTGGGCCGAGCGGGAAGCCGCCCACCTCGCCACCTACCTCGCGGGCGCGCTCACCGACGGCACCCTCGACACGCCGGACACCGACGACGGCGACTACCCCGGCATCACCGTCCTCTTCCCCCGGCGGACGCATATGGACGCCTTCGCCGACGCGCTCGCCGCTCGCGGGATCTCCGTCGCCGACGCCAGCCAGCACCTCTTCGCGCACCCGTCCGTCCGCCTCGCCGTCGCCGTCGTCCGCTGGCTCGTCGCCCCCTTCGACGCCGAGCGAACCGCCGCCCTCCGCGACGCCGACGCCGTTCCCGACGCGCTCGTCGAGGCACTCGACGCCCGCGAGCTGGACATCCGGGACGCCACCGATACCGACGACGGGGACGGCCTCGGTGTGGTTCTCGACGGCCTCCGCTCGCTCGCCGAGCGACGCGCCCGCCACGCCAGCGACTCCGGCGCGCGCGTCCTCGAAGACGTCGTCGAGCGCCTGCACCTCTCCAGCGACCCGCTCGGCGTCGATCCCGGGCGTGCCGAGCGCCGCGTCGCCGCGCTCGACGCCCTCCTCGATCACGTCGCCGACTGGACGGGCGACGAACGCCCCGCGCTCGCCGACCTCGCCGCCCTCCTCGAACGCTACGCCGAGTCGCCCGGCGACGGCCCGTCGGTCCCCGTCCCCGACGCGGACGGCCACGACGTCGTCTTCCGCACCATCAACCAGATGAAGGGCGACGAGGACGACGTCGTCGTGCTCGCCGACCTCAGCGCGCACCTCGGCTACCACGGCCCCCACCGCGACGTCCTCCTCGCGCACGGCGACCACCTCGCGCTCGCCCCGCCCGCCGACTGCGGCGACGCCCCCGCCATCGACGGCTACGACTTCGGCGTCTACGCCCACCCCGAACGCGCGCCCGACGACGGCCGGGAGCGCCGCGACGCCGGCCTCCGCTGGGCGAGCGAGCGCTGGGTCGAGCGGCGTCTCGCCGGCCCGCCCGCGCTCGCCGCCGCCGCCGGCGACCACCGCGCCGAACGCTGGCGCCTCCTCTACGTCGCCGCCACGCGCGCACGCGACCACCTCGTCCTCTCACTCCCCCGCGACCGCCACCCCGACAGTCGCCGCCCACGCGACCACTGGATGGACGCCCTCCACCGTGGCCTCGGCCTCGCGGACCTCGAGCGAGGCACGCGCACCGTCGACACGCGCGCCGGCCCCGTCGCCGTCGACGTCAACGACGTTCCGCTCGTCGACCGCGTCGAATCGCCCGCCACGCCGCCCACCCCCCACGCCGCGACCGGAAGCGAGACGCCTACCACTGGGTGGACGCCGCGCTACGTCAACGCCAGCACACTCCACCCGCTCGTCACCGACCCCGACACCCACCTCCTCGACCACCTCCAAGGGACCGCCCTCCACACCGCCCGCGACGCCCCCGCCGACTCGCTCGCCCTCTCCTTCGACGGCTACGGACCCGACGCCGTCGGGACCGTCGCCCACGCCGTCCTCGCGACCGCCATCGCCGGCGGCGTCGACACCGAGACGCTCCGCGCGTGTCGCGGCCCGCTGGCCGCCCGACTCGACGCCGCCCTCCACGACGTCCCGTCCGGTGCGCGCGCCGAGCTCCGGGCGTTCGTCGCCGACACCGTTTGCCCACAGTTCGCCGATACCGACACGTGGGCGCGCCTCCGCGAGAGCGACGCCGTCCACGTCGAGGACCCGCTCGACGCCGTCGTCCGCGTCGGCGGCCTCGCCGTCGAGACGCAGAACGTCGCCGACGTCGTCTCCCGCCGCGACGGCCGGTGGTACGTCGACGACCTCAAAGTCGCCCTCGCCCCCAGCGACCCAGCGACGCGCGCCCGATACGACCTCCAGACCGCCACCTACGCGTGGGTGCTCGAACGCCAACACGACGCCCCGGCCACACCCGTCGTCACGCGCCTCGGCGTCGACCCGGCAGTCCGACGCGTCACCGCGCCCGTCGTGCCCGTTGAGGAGTGGCTCGCCGCCCTCGACGACCTCCGGTGACGCGCGAAAACCGTGGCACGGCAGGGCGTCCCGAAGGGGGTGGTGGTTCGACGGCCTTATCCGTTACCCGGGCATTCGAAGAAATGCGAAGGACGTGACGTGGCCCGGTTCACCCGGCGCCACCGACGCACTCCCTCCCGAATCTACTCGGGTGACGCTCCACCTCGCTTCCGGCGAGGTCGGAACGTCACCCTTAAGGGTATCCCGCGATTCGGAACAAATGCGAG